>CALHVP010000030.1 GCA_938038975.1 uncultured Maribacter sp.
TTAATAAGACCTTGACTATTTTTTATCCAAGCATATAACCACTCTTTATCTAGACCTTCATCCTCATACAATCTAGTTTCTACATTTGCCAAAGCAGGACCCGTCATCTTACGATTCAGAGCATGGCAAGCTGCACAATTCTGATTAAACAGCGCTTTTCCAGCAGCAGCATCACCAGCCGCAACCTCAGTTTCCTCCTGAGCGCTTACAGATACTGTTAAAAGTAAGAAAAGTACTATGCTTAAGCTAAAAGCCTTAGAAAATTGATTGCGGTATGTAACCTTTTTCATATATAGAATATTTCAATCGAAACCTTGGCATGATTCTAGTTTCTAAGTAATCGTCGAATCGAATCAAATGCCTAAATCAGGGACAAAAATACGACATTGTCGTTATTTGAAAAAATGTTAATCTATTTATAATTTACAATTTATAATTATTCTAAATAAATTAAAAGACACTGTTTTTACAACTCAAAAAAATTACATTTGCAACTTGCACAGAACCATATTATTACCGCTATGAAAAAACTTATCTGCTTACCAATTTTATTTTTAACCATTGTCTCCATTTACGGACAAGAGGGTCAACTTCACATAGAACAAGACGAAAAAATTGAAGAATTACTAGAATTATACAAATCTGCATTAAATACAACTGAGTATTATAGAATTCAAGTTGGCTTTGGAACTCATGCGCAAGCGCAAAGAATTAAAGCCAATGTAGAACAAGATTTCCCAAGTCTTGTATCGAAGATAGATTTTGACTCTCCCACTTATAGAGTAAGATTAGGTAGATTCAAAACCAAGATGGAAGCGGAACGCAAGTTCAATGAGGTACGAGCAAAATATCCAAACGCAATGCTTTTAAAACCAGAAAAATCGGCCAGATAGGCCGATTTTTTTTACTCTTTTATTACTTACTACTATTTGGATTTTAGCTTTTTCTTCACTGCTACTTCCTGGAAGCATTCCACTACATCTCCTATTTGTATATCATTATAATTCTTAATCTGTATACCACAGTCATAGCCTTTAGCCACTTCTTTAGCATCATCCTTGAATCGTTTTAAAGAAGCAAATTCACCAGTGTAAATAACGACTCCATCCCTTATTAAACGGATATTAGAGTTGCGATAGATTTTACCTGTGATTACCATACAACCCGCAATCGTACCAATTTTAGAAATCTTGAATGTCTCTCTAATTTCAGCAGTTCCAGTAATCTCTTCCTTCATTTCTGGAGAAAGCATACCTTCCATCGCATCTTTTAAGTCATTGATAGCAGCATAGATAATAGAGTACATACGAATATCTATCTCTTCTTTCTCTGCAATCGCCTTCGCATTACCCATTGGCCTAACATTAAATCCTATTATCACCGCATCTGAAGCAGAAGCTAACAATACATCGGACTCCGTAATAGGACCAACAGCTTTATAAATTATATTGACTTGAATTTCATCTGTAGATAATTTCTGGAATGAATCTGTAAGTGCTTCAACAGAACCATCAACATCACCTTTAAGTATAATGTTTAATTCCTTAAATTCACCTAAAGCAATTCTTCTTCCAATCTCATCTAAGGTAATATGACGCTGAGTTCTTACAGATTGCTCACGTTGCAACTGAGATCTTCTTGCTGCTATTTGTTTCGCTTCTTTCTCATCCTCTAGAACGTAAAACTTATCTCCTGCTTGCGGCGCACTATCCAAACCTAAAATAGATATTGGCTTAGATGGCCCTACACTATCAACATTTTTACCACGCTCATCCTGCATTGCCTTTATCTTACCACTTGTGGTACCAGCCAATACATAATCTCCAATTTTTAACGTTCCTGCCTGCACTAATATAGTAGAAACATAACCTTTACCTTTATCAAGGAAGGCCTCTACAACAGTACCAGTAGCAGATTTATCTGGATTTGCCTTTAACTCTAGCAATTCAGCCTCTAGCAATACCTTTTCTAAAAGTTCTTTTACTCCAGCACCTGTTTTTGCAGAAATGTCATGGGATTGAATTTTTCCACCCCAATCTTCTACCAACAAGTTCATTTGAGCAAGACCCTCTTTAATTTTTTCAGGATTAGCAGTTGGCCTATCTATTTTGTTTATAGCAAATACTATAGGAACTCCAGCAGCCTGAGCATGACTAATTGCTTCCTTAGTCTGTGGCATAATATCATCATCAGCAGCTACTACAATGATAGCAATATCTGTTACTTGAGCACCCCTAGCACGCATTGCGGTAAACGCTTCGTGACCCGGTGTATCTAAAAATGAAATACTCTCGCCATTTTCCAAAGTAACACCGTAAGCACCAATATGCTGGGTGATACCACCACTCTCTCCTGCTATAACATTCTCTTGTCTAATGTAATCTAACAAAGAAGTTTTACCGTGATCAACATGTCCCATAACAGTAACAATAGGCGCTCTCGGTTTTAAATCTTCTGGAGCATCTTCCTCCTCAACAATACTTTCTTCTATATCTGCTGTAACAAAGTCTACTTCATAGCCAAACTCCTCAGCAACAATAGACAAAGTTTCAGCATCTAGACGCTGATTCATAGTTACCATGATTCCTAAGGACATACAAGCTGATATAATTTCGGTTGTAGAAACATCCATCATCGTAGCAACTTCACTAGCCGTTACAAACTCAGTTACTTTTAAAACTTTGCTTTGTAATTCTTGTTGTTCTAAATCTTTTTCAGTCTGCTCTCTGTGCTGATCTCTTTTACTTCTTCTGTACTTAGCACCTTTACCTTTCTTAGATTTACCTTGGAGTTTCTCCAAAGTTTCTCTTACCTGCTTTTGTACATCTTCTTCTGTTGGCTCAACTTTAGCAACTGGTGCTGTACGTCTGCCAACTCCTCTTCTATCTCCAGTATTAGCAGCACCTCTTGTTGCCGTACTACCACCTGGACTTTTAGTAACGATACGTCTTCTACGTTTTTTGCGGTCTGCACTATCGTTCTTCTTATCTTCTTTCTTCTTTGGTTTCGCAAATTTGGACAAATCAATTTTTGCACCAGTTATTTTTGGACCAGATAATTTTTGATATTGTGTTTCGAGAGTTTTTGGCTCTTCTACAGCAGCCTCTTCAGAAGCCTGCTCTTGAGCAACTACTTCTTTGTTCTCTGTAGGCTTTTCAGGTTCAATAGTTTTGGGTTTTTCAGCTTTAGGCTCTTCCTTCTTTTCCTCAGGAATTTCCTTCTTTACTTCTTTCTTAACCTCAACTTCTTTCTTAACCTCAACTTCTTTTTTAACCTCAACCTCCTTTTTAACGGGAGCTTCTTTTATAACTTCTGAAACAACAACCGCTTCCTTGACAACTTCAGGTTTCTCAACAGGAACTTTCACCTCATTTTTAGGAGCAACTGGCTTCTTCTTGCCTTTAGCATCCAAATCGATTTTACCTACCATTTTTGGGCCAGCAAGTTCTACCTTAGTATTGATTACCTTTTCAGACTCAGCATTTCTTTTTTCACGGGCAAGCCTTCTAGCATCTTGCTCCTCTTCTAGCTGAACTCTAATAGCCTCTTTTTCCTTTCGCTTCTCCTCGCCTACTTCCTTAGAAGCTACCTTCTTACTCATGTCTGTCTGAAACTCATCCAGCAACACTTGATAAACTTCGTTAGAAATTTTAGTTGTAGGTCTGGCATCGACATCATGACCTTTACTGCTTAGAAAGTCCACGGCCCTGTCCAATGAAATATTGAGTTCGCGAAGAACTTTATTAAGTCTTATTTTTGCACTATCTGCCATAAATACTGATTCCCGTTCTTTATTCTTGCGCTAATATATAGCTAATCTTCTAATTCTTCTTTGAGGATACGAACAACTTCTTGAATAGTTTCCTCTTCTAAATCTGTACGCTTTACTAAATCGTCAACATCTTGTTCTAATACGCTTCTAGCCGTATCCATACCAATCTTCTTGAATTCTTCAATAATCCAAGCGTCGATTTCATCTTTAAACTCCGTTAACTCCACATCTTCTTCTACACCCTCACGGAACACATCTATCTCATAACCTGTCAATTGACCTGCTAACCTAATATTATGACCTCCTCTACCAATTGCCTTAGAAACTTCTTCTGGCTTAAGATATACTTGAGCAGTCATTTTCTCATCATTCAACTTAACAGAAGAGACCCTAGCTGGGCTCAATGCTCTTGTTACAAGTAACTGAGGATTAGCTGTCCAATTAATTACATCTATATTCTCATTACCTAATTCTCTAACAATACCATGAATACGAGAACCCTTCATACCTACACATGCTCCTACTGGATCAATACGATCATCATAAGAATCAACAGCAACCTTTGCTTTCTCTCCTGGTATACGAACCACTTTCTTAACAGTAATTAAACCATCGAAAACTTCTGGTATTTCCTGAAAAAATAACTGCTCAAGAAACTTAGGCGAACTCCTGGACATAATAATACTAGGCTTAGCTCCTTTAAGTTCTACACTTTCAATAATACCTCTAACATTATCACCCTTACGGAAGAAATCTGATGGTATTTGTCTGTCTTTAGGCAAAATAAGTTCATTGCCCTCATCATCTAGCAAAATGATTGCTTTATGACGAATGTGATGCACCTCCGCCGTATAAATTTCCCCTTCAAGATCCTTAAACTGCTTATAGATTGTTGTGTTATCGTGTTCGTGAATTTTAGATATGAGGTTTTGACGAAGCGCCAAAATTGCTCTTCTCCCCAAATCTATTAACTTAACCTCTTCAGAAACATCCTCTCCCACTTCAAAATCTGGCTCTATCTTACGAGCTGCAGATAATGAAATCTCCTCATTCTCATCTTCAACCTCATCGTCTTCTACAACGATACGATTTCTCCATATCTCTAAATCCCCTTTATCAGGATTTATAATAATATCAAAGTTGTCATCTGAACCAAACTTCTTTTTTAGCGCATTTCTGAAAACGTCTTCCAAAATCGCCATAAGCGTTACTCGGTCTATGAATTTATCATCCTTGAATTCCGAGAAAGATTCTATTAACGCAATATTTTCCATCTATACTTTCTAATTAAAATTTTAATACAACTTTTGCTTTCTTAATCACTGAAAAATTAATTTCCTGTCTCTTTTGAACGGTCACTTTCCCCTTTCCTATTGGTTTTGGCTCTCTCGCCTTCCATTCCAAAACTATATATTCTTCCTCAACAGCAGTAAGATTACCTTCGTAGACACCTTCTGGCGTTTCTACCTCTAACTTCCTGCCTATATTTTTTTTGTATTGCCTCGAAACTACTAACGGAGCAGTTGCACCCGCAGATGCCACTTCTAAAGCAAAGTCAACCTCTTCACGATCTAAATTATGTTCAATAGCTCTACTAATTTTGATGCAATCTTTTACAGTTACACCATTATCGCCATCAATAACCACTTTAATCTTATTGTCTGTAGTTACAGAAAAATCTATTAAAAAAAGTGAGCTATCCTCCTCTAATCCTGCGTCTAATAGCTTTTTGACCTCTTTCTGAAGCATAAAAATAATTTCTATCTAAACCAAAATGAAATCGAAGTATTCAAATTTTCGCTAATAAAAGAGGGGACAAATAGTCCCCTCATGAATACTTTATATCCTTTCAGTGATGCAAATATACAATAAATTTGATTTCTACAATACTGTATTCACTTACATTTAAATGATTTAACCTTCCTGTTTACAAGCCTAGTTTTAAATTTACTAGAACTACACCCAAGAATTGAATCATTTTGAGCTACATTTAACATAACAATCAGACTAAAAACATAATTTTATGGACATCTTATCTTCATACAATCTTATAATTGAAGCTTCAGTTATTATCATCCTTTCCTTCTGGTTTAACGGAATTTCAAAAAAAACGAACATACCTTCAGTTTTAATGCTAATTATTTTAGGTATTATATTACAATATGCCTTAAAATATTTTGTGCCAGATGCGCTTGATTTCTCTGGAGGACTAGAACTCCTGGGCATCGTTGGTCTAATTATGATTGTCCTAGAAGCCGCCTTAGAATTGGAACTAAAACGAGAGAAATTGGTGCCTATTCTAAAATCAATGGCGATTGCATTAATTGGTTTATTAGGATCTGCTTATGCCGCTGCCCTTATTTTGTTTCAATTTATACCTGAAATGACCATGCAAGCAGCCTGGCTTTACGCGACTCCACTATCTATTTTATCTAGTGCTATCATTATTCCTAGCGTTAGCGGATTATCTGAAGCTAAAAAAGAATTTCATATTTATGAAAGCACCTTTTCAGATATTATGGGGATTATGATGTTTTACTATTTAATTGGAGGCCTAAACCCTGCGGAAGATGCTGGCGCAGCAGGTTTTGCAGGCAACCTAGTCCTAACTATTGTTATAGGCTTAGTGGCAAGCTACGCTATCATTCTTATTTTTCAACAGATTAAAAGCCAAGCAAAATTATTTCTATTGATTGCCGTACTATTACTTCTTTACGCTATTGGTAAAAAACTACACTTGTCTTCTCTAATCATCATCTTAATTTTTGGTTTGGTTATCGCCAACGTAAAATTATTTTTTCCAGGAAAAATGGCGATTTTTTTAGAGAACGAAAAAATCAATCAAATCTACCATGAGCTTCATATAATAACCTTAGAAACAGCTTTTGTTGTTAGAACGTTCTTCTTTGTTGTATTTGGCCTAAGTATCGTCATCACGTCACTTTTTAGTCTAAATGTTGCACTAATAAGCCTACTCATTGTAGCATCTATTTATGCAATTCGTTTTTTGATTTTACGCGTATTTATTGGAAAAGATATTCTTCCACAGCTTTTTGTTGCCCCAAGAGGGCTTATTACAGTGCTTCTTTTTTACGCTATACCTGTTGAAGCACAGGTAGCTAATTTTGAATCTGGTATTCTACTTTTTGTTATTATCGCCACAAGTCTTGTAATGACATGGGCCATGATTAAGGACAAAAAGAAAATGAATACACCATTAGATGAAATTGATCAAGAATATCTTGAGCGCAATGAGGCAGAGGATGCACTTAGAGCCAAAACAGCAACTGATTTAGCCAACGAAGAACTACCAGATGACACACTATACGATAAAGAATAGCAGTATACTTAAGAACAATGCGAGAATTAATAAATTATTTAGAACCTGCTGTTTTAGCACCAATGCTATCCATTTCTTTTCTAAATCTTAGAATCATTAATGTATCCAATTGAAGCGCAATACTATCCTGCATTTGCACCCAATTAGAAGCATTCATAGCTTTATTGAATTTGGTGATTTTATTAAATCGCTCAAGATTATACCTATTCGCCTTCCATGCATGTTGAGTGCTTTTTTGGTGCTCCTTATCCTGCAGGTAGATACCAATAACAAATCCTAAAATAATCAGTACTACAATAATTTTAAGGTGTTTTGCGGTCAAATTCATAGGTATTAACTTTTGTTTAGGCTGTGGGGTACAACTAACAGCGTTTATACATTTAAGAAAAAGTATACCTTCTTAATTAGGTGCCTCTTTTCTTATCCCGGCAATATACAAAATTAAATATTCGAGCAACAGAAGATACGCTATCTATATAAATTATCCCGTTAAAACCATGGCTGGAGCAAATGAAAGATTTGTTCCACTAATAGACTGAAGCTTAACCCATAACCGGGAAACTAAACCGAACTTATAATCAAAGTGTTTGTTAAATGCGTTGAAGCGTAAAACCTAGAAGAAATCAAATCTAGAAATAATGACTTTCAATACAAATCATTTTATATAAATCAAAATCCCGACATCTAAACGATACCGGGATTTAATCTTGCTTCTGTTGGCCCACAAGGACTCGAACCTTGAATGTCGGTACCAAAAACCGGTGTGTTACCAATTACACCATGGGCCAATCTCTAGCAGAAAAACTATTGTTCTGCGTTTGAGGTTGCAAATTTAAAACAAAGTTTTGTTTGCACAAACATTTTTCATCACAATAATTAAAAAAAACACTTCACGCTGGCTGTTAAAGCTTTATAAAATTGTACGCTGTTATCTATTTTAATTAGTAAATTCGCTGTTAGCTTTAACTTAAGTTACATGTTTTCAAAGAACTTCCAAAAATGGGACACACTACTTGGGTGGACCGTATTTTTCATCGCATTCATCACCTATTTTATTACGGTAGAGCCGACCAATAGTTTTTGGGATGCCGGCGAATACATAGCAACTGCTGCTAAATTGCAAGTAGGTCACCCTCCAGGAGCTCCTCTACTTCAAATGATTGGCGCTTTTTTCTCCATGTTCGCAACAGAACCTAGTCAAATAGCAATGATGGTTAATATGGTATCAGGTGTATCTAGTGCATTTACTATTTTGTTTATGTTCTGGACCATTACCAACCTGACCCAAAAACTAATGGATAAAGGGGAAGCTCTTACCAATAGTAAGGCTATCGCAATCTTAGGAAGCGGTATAATAGGTTCCCTAGCCTTTACATATTCAGATAGTTTTTGGTTTAATGCCGGCGAAACGGAAGTATATGCGACGGCTAGTTTTATAATGGCATTATTACTTTGGCTTGGCTTAAAATGGACAGATAATCTTAATGACCCACGTGGAAATAGGTGGATTATATTAATATCATTTGTAGTTGGATTAACTTTTGGAGTACAATTTATGGGCTTTTTAGCTATTCCTTCTATTGGTCTGTTATACTATTTCAAAACCTATAAAACAACCACTGTAAAGAATTTTCTTTTAGCCAACATCGTTTCTATTGCAGTATTAATGTTGGTTTACAAATTTTCCTTAACCTATGTTTTAGTGCTATTTGGCTGGGGAGAAGTCTTTTTTGTAAACAGTATGGGACTACCTTTTAATTCTGGATCTATACTTATTGGCATTCTTTTTATAACTGCCTTTTACCTAGGTCTTAACTATACTCGGAAGAATAATTACAGAACAGGAAACCTTATTGTTCTTTGTATGATGTTTCTATTTCTTGGTTTCTCCTCTTGGATTATGTTGCCTATTCGTGCTAATGCGAATGTAGTTATTAATGAAAATAATCCTTCAGATGCTAGAGCACTTTTAGCCTATTATAATAGAGAGCAATATCCTGGTGTAGATAGTCCTGTTTATGGAAGCTACTACTCCGAAATGTTCGCTGAACAAGGTGAATCTAGAGATGGTAAACCAAAGTATGAAAAGGATTACACCTTAGGAAGGTATATTATCGTAAATAAATATAAAGACGCAGAACCAGGACCTAATCCCGAGCATGAAGGACTTTTGCCTAGAATGTGGAGCTCTCAAAATGCGGAGAACTATATGCGCTATTTTGGCCCATTAGATTTTAAAATCGTCAAGCCAAATGAAGAGTTGCGTAAAGCTGTTAATCAAGTAAAAACAGGATTTGCAAACGGTGAAATTGATGCAGACCAATACATAAGTTTCCTTAAACGATTTGAAGATTTTATTGAAATAGAGCCACCTTCCGTTTGGGACAACGTTAAGTACATGTTTGAATTCCAATTCAATTATATGTACTTACGCTATTTCATGTGGAATTTTGTTGGAAAGCAAAATGATGTTCAAGGCAGATACAACAACAACGGAAACTGGCTTAGCGGTATTAAATTTATCGATAGTTGGCGTTTAGGAAGTCAGGAAAACCTGCCTAGTGATATTGAAAATAATAAAGGAAGAAATACATATTTTTTCCTACCGCTTCTATTAGGGATTATTGGACTCGTTTTTCAGATTTCTAAAAACCCTAAGCAATTTTGGGTGTTATTAATTTTCTTTCTCTTTACCGGACTTGCAATACAATTCTACACAAACCCTTACATATTCCAACCTAGAGAAAGAGACTACTCCTTGGTAGGTTCTTTTTATGTATTTGCTCTATGGATTGGCCTTGGTGTTTACGGCCTTTTTGATGGTTTTAAGGATTGGTTAGCCCCTAAAATACTCGCTCCCATTGTCGTAGTTGTATGCTTACTGGCAGTACCTACTGTAATGGCGGTACAAAATTGGGATGACCATGATCGCTCCAATCGCTTTACTGCAAACGCGTCAGCTAAGGCATATTTAGACTCCTGCCAAGAAGATGCAGGTGCCATAATTTTTACTATTGGAGATAATGACACCTTCCCACTCTGGTATGCTCAGGAAATAGAGGGCTACCGTACTGATGTTCGTGTCGTTTGTACCAGCCTTTTCGAAACAGATTGGTATGTAGACCAAATGAAAAATAAGGCCTACGAAAGCGACCCCATACCCTCACAAATAGAACACGAAAAATACAGACAAGGAAATAGAGATGTGCTATACTATCAAAAAGCAACTGATAACAGATGGTCTATTAAAGACTTTATGAACTGGATTGACAGTGATAAAAAGCAAACCAAATTAAAATACTTATTCGAACAAAACGGACAGGACCCTAACAACTATGATGAGAACACTCAGAATATGGTGTACTATCCTACAGATAAAATTCGTGTTCAAGTAAATAAGAAAAACGTATTAGAAAGCGGATTGGTAAAAGCACAGGATTCTGCTCTAATAGTTGACTACATAGACATTAAACTTCCTGGTATCATTACCAAAAAAAATATGATGATGTTAGACATCCTTGCTAACAATGATTGGAAAAGACCGCTTTACTTTTCTGGAGGTAGCTTTGATGATGCAGAATTTTTGTGGATGAAAGACTATTTACAATTAGACGGTATGGCCTACAAACTTGTACCCATTCTAACCGAGCGCCCAAACTCTTTTGATATGGGAAGAATAGATACCGATTTAATGTATGGTATCGTTACCAAATGGGATTGGGGTAATTCTGGTAGTCCAGATATTTATCATGACACTCAGACTCGTATACAAAGTGTCTCCTATAGATCAAACCTTGCTCGTTTAATGGAAGCTCTAATTAGAGAAAACAAGACAGACAAGGCAAAAGAAATTATAGAGATTTCTTTAACCAACATGCCAATTGATAAGTTTGGGTATTATAGTTT
This sequence comes from uncultured Maribacter sp., assembly GCA_938038975.1. GTDB lineage: Bacteria > Bacteroidota > Bacteroidia > Flavobacteriales > Flavobacteriaceae > Maribacter. The sequence goes on from CALHVP010000030.1 coordinate 11,019, forward strand.
AGTGGAGCCTTTTGTAGATGGCTATTACAAAGTTGGAGAAACGGAAAAAGCACGTGGACTGTTCCATCAACTTAAAACGATATACCAAGAACGTTTGGAATACTATGCCGGAACTAGTTTGGATGAGCAATACGGAAATATAGATGAGATTATTGCCGACATGGAAGCTTATAGAAGAAATATAGATACCCTAATTAGAAATAACGATCGCGAAATGGCTGAAAAAGAAACACTTATTTTTAATGAATATATAGATAAGTTTCAACATTTCTACAAGGATGAAGATGATTTTGAATATCCCGAAGAAAGCATACAGTCTAATCCTGACATGCAGGACACGATTAAAATGGACAATACCAAAACCGGTGCTTTGGAAGATACAACAGCCACCATCTTAGAAGAATAAGTAACCTATGAAATAATTGAAGTTAAGCCGGTACTATAAGGTATTTGGCTTTAGCATGATAAAGCATGGTTTTTGTTACCTTAACTCTATAGTTTGTACAATCAAGACCACTAATTGCAATTCAAATAACACAGGAATTCTGATATGCTCTAAGCATATTCACCTAAGATGCCAATTAAGGTATTAGCATCCTGCTCACCACTTTGGCGCCAAACCATTTCACCCTTTTTGTAAATCATTAATGTTGGAAGACCTTTTACTCTTAAGGCTTGAGCTAGCTCTTTATTCTTATCAACATCAATTTTTATGACCTTACCCTTATCCCCCATTGCTGCGGCAACATCCCTTAAAACAGGATGCATAGCTGTAGACTGCTCATTCCATTCCGCATAAAAATCCAACAGGACAGGAATATTTAAATCTATAAGTTCACCAAATTTAGACATAGTAATAGGCTTTACATTACGATTCAAATGTAGTAAAAATTGTTAAAACACAGTGGTTTACAACGTTTTTGTATAAGAACCCTACGGTTAAAGTCATGTTAATGATTTCTTTTTTAGGGTAATTACGGTGATTTCTGGCCAAATACCTACTCTGCCTGGGTATCCTAAAAACCCAAAACCACGGTTAACATTGATAAACTGCTCCTTTTCCTTATAAATTCCTGCCCAGTGTTTATAACGCCATTTCACAGGACTCCATTTTATCCATCCTGGTATTTCTATTCCAAATTGCATTCCATGCGTATGCCCACTGAGGGTCAGGTGAAAATGTTTTTCATCGGGTACGACTTCTAGCTCCCAATGAGATGGATCATGACTCATGAGGATTTTAAAATCACTATTATCTATTTCCGAAACGGCTTTTTGTAAATCTCCAGCTTTCTTAAAACCACCTTTACCCCAATTTTCTACTCCAATTAAAGCAATTTTATCCGCTCCTTTCCTAAGATACCTATGCTCATTTAGTAACAAATCAAAACCCATTTCTTTTTGCAGGTCTTTCAAATCTTGTAAGTTTTGTTCTTTTAGCTCTTCCGTTTCCCAAGGCACATAATCCCCATAATCATGATTCCCTAATACAGAAAACTTACCATCCTTTGCTTCCAAACTTGCAAACAAATCTGCCCATGGTTTCATCTCTTCCGTTTTGTTATTTACCATATCTCCGGTAAATAAAATCGAATCACTTTTCTGTTCATTAATTAGTGACACACCATATTCAATCATCTTTCTATTATCAAAACTTCCACTGTGTATGTCGGAAATCTGAGTAATTCGATACCCGTCAAAAGCATCTGGCAAATCATCAAACTCAAGGCTATATTTTAACACTTTAAAATTATATTTACCCTTGTACATACCATAAAGTAACGCCCCAAAAGGAACAGCGGCTAAACCGAGTGCAAGAATACTTAGAAAACGCCTACGTTGTGGTAAGCTAAATTCACGAGAAATACCAAAAAACTTTGTATATACTCCAGAAATAAACCTAAATATATCTTCTGAAAAAAGAAACAGTATTGTTATTAGCTTAAATGTAAGTATCGTAAGTAGAAAACCAAAAGCATAGCTCTTTGAAACACTAAGCACTCTGCCTACCTCTTCTCCTGCAGTAAATTGATAAATAAAATTAACAAGTACTAAGGCCGCAATAGAAAGGTATACATAATAGACCCATGGTTGGCGAGCAACTGTTTTTAAGGCTTGAAGCACATAAAAACTCAACCCAATATAAATAAGCACCAATAACACCCAACGTAACATAGCTTTTTTTTTACAAAGATATTTGTACTAAGTGAACTCCTGAGTCTTTTTTCGTTTTATTTAACGGCGTTAACCACAGATGAGATGATTGTTTGATTAGAAATCATAACTCCATTATCGTGCAAAAAGGAAGCTGAATTCATAGAAACCTTAGGCTCACCATAAATAGTATTCGCATATCTAGCAGCAGAAAGGTGAACGGCTTTGAAGCCCTTATTCTTAAACTGGTTTACGTTTAGTTCGTTAATCCCTGAACCCGGCATAACCGTACAATGCTTCGCATGCTGTTGTAGTTTACACAATAAGTCTAGACCTAATGGCGCAGCTGGTTTTTGCCCTGAACTTAAAATATAATCAACACCCAGAATTTCTAACTCCTCTAACGTTTTATAAGCATCTTTCACCCAATCAAAAGCCCTATGAAAAGTAAACTTCATGTCCCCTGCAGCTTCAATCAATTCCTTTGTGCCTTTCTTATCTAAAGAATAATCGGAATGTAAAGCACCCGAAACAACTCCATCAAATCCCAATTCCTTACAAATCTCAATATTCATTTTCATGATATTAAATTCATGATCGGAAAACGTAAAATCTCCGCTACGAGGCCTAATTAAAACATGAATTGGAATCTGTACTTTCTCTCTAACCATATTTAATAAACCATATGAAGGTGTAATACCTCCAACAGCAAGCTCAGAACACAGCTCAATACGATCTGCACCTGCTGCTTGAGCATTTAAAGCGGATTGCAAGGAATTGGCACAGACTTCTACAAGCATATTCTTATATTTAGAGTCCTAAAAGTAAACAACCCAAGCAATGAAAAGAAGAAAGTTTCTCAAAAATTCGAGTACTGCAACAGCAGCTATAGTCGCAACTCCATTTTTAACTTCCTGTCAAGACACGCCAAAAGCTTCAGAAGTAACAGTTATACCCGAAACGAAAGTGAACTTCCCCATTGTAATCTGTACATGGAATTTTCTAAACGCTTCAGCAAAAGCTTGGGAGATACTCAATGCCGGCGGCACTTCCTTAGACGCAATTGAACAAGGTGTGAAAATAGAAGAAGACGATACAACCAACCAAACCGTTGGCACAGGTGGCAGGCCAGATAGAGATGGCAATGTAACATTGGACGCTTGCATTATGGACAAGGAAGGGAACTGCGGTGCCGTACTTGCCATGGAAAACATAGCTAATCCTATTTCTGTGGCGCGAAAGGTTATGGAAGACACACCACATGTTATGCTTGCAGGCAAGGGAGCAGAACAATTTGCTTACGAAAAAGGGTTTGAAAAAGTAAATCTACTTACAGAACAGTCTAGATTGGAATGGTTGGAGTGGAAAAAAACATCAGAATACAAACCTATCATCAATATAGAAAACCATGACACTATTGGGATGCTTGCCATTGACCAAAATGGAGATATTGCTGGCGGATGTACCACAAGTGGCATGGGTTATAAAATGGCTGGGCGTGTAGGTGACTCACCAATTATAGGAGCGGGTCTTTTTGTGGATAACGAAGTTGGCGGAGCAACTGCAACCGGAGTTGGAGAAGAGGTAGTACGTACAGTGGGTAGCTTTTTAATTGTTGAATTAATGAGACAAGGCAAATCTCCTCAAGAAGCATGTGAAGAGGGTGTAAAACGAATCATGGCAAAGAACGAAGGCCGAAACGACTTTCAAATTGGCTTTATCGCTATCAATAAAAAAGGAGAAACTGGCGGCTACTGCGTACAACCAGGATTTTCGTATCGCACATATTCAAAGGAAGGACATGTTAACAATGCATCCGAAAGTTATTTAACTCCATAGCAAAATCTGTATTCTAAAAAAAAGAGAACAATAGGTTTCCTTGACAGCTACAGTGCAGTAATTTTGTAAACAAACTTCGTAATTTTAACCCCTTAGCGACAACTCACACCAATGGCAGAACAAAAAAGACTATTCCTACTAGACGCTTATGCATTAATTTTTAGAGGCTACTACGCGTTGATAAAAAATCCGCGAATCAATTCCAAAGGCATGGACACCAGTGCAATCATGGGGTTCATGAACTCTTTGTTTGATGTTATTAAGCGTGAAAAACCAGACCACTTAGCTGTATGTTTTGACAAGGGGGGAAGCGCAGAACGAACAGAACTATTTCCAGAATATAAAGCAAATAGAGATGCTACTCCAGATGCCATTAAAATTGCAGTACCATATATTCAAGATATTTTAAAGGCGATGCATATTCCTTCCGTCGTATTAGAAGGGTGGGAAGCAGATGATATCATTGGAACTTTAGCTAAACAAGCGGAAAAAGAGGATTACAAAGTATTTATGGTAACGCCAGATAAAGATTTTGGTCAGTTAGTTTCAGAAAATATTTTCATGTACAGACCTGCCAGAATGGGTAATGGAATAGAAATTTGGGGAATTCCTGAGATACAAAAACGTTTTGGAGTAGAACGTCCAGAACAAGTCATAGATTACTTAGGAATGATGGGAGATGCCAGTGATAACATCCCTGGTTTACCTGGTGTAGGTGATAAAACGGCACGAAAATTCATTGCTGAATATGGCACAATGGAAGGGCTATTGAAAAATACTGATAAGCTTAAAGGTGCTATGAAGCTAAAGGTTGAAGCCAATAAAGAATTAGGGCTTCTTTCTAAAAAGTTAGCAACCATCTGTTTAGAAGTTGACGTAACTTTTGATGCAAAGGATTATGAGATGTCAGTTCCAAATAACGAAAAAGTTCAAGAAATTTTTGAAGAACTAGAGTTTAGAAGACTTAAAGATCAATTCATAAAGATATTCTCAACCGAGGAAGAAACAGCTGTTACTGAAGTTACAGGCAATGAAACGACTAAAAAAGTCTCCTCTTCTGCCGGAAGTGGTCAATTTTCCCTGTTTGGAGGAGATGGAGCTTCACCAGCAACTATTGTAGACAGTTCTAGTAGAAAAACTATAAAAGATATTGCTCATTCCTATCAAAGTGTTGCACCAGGAATGGCTATGAAACTGTTTTTACAAAATCTACTAAAACAATCTTCTGTATGTTTTGATACGGAAACTACAGGACTTAATCCGTTAACCGCAGAACTTGTAGGTATTGCCTTTAGCTGGGAAGCTACCAAAGGTTTTTACATTCCATTTCCTGAAGACAAGGAAGAAGCTCAAAACTTAATTGAAGAATTAAGACCGTTCTTTGAGTCCGAAAGCACTGAAAAGATTGGCCAGAACCTAAAGTATGATATCAAAGTATTAGATAAGTACAATGTAAAAGTAAAAGGAAGGTATTTTGATACTATGTTGGCGCACTACCTTATTAATCCAGATATGCGCCACAATATGGATGTCCTAGCGGAAACCTATTTAAACTACTCCCCTGTTTCCATTACGGAACTCATCGGTAAAAAAGGAAAGAACCAGTTGTCTATGCGTGATGTTCCGTTAGAAAAAATAACAGAATATGCGGTTGAAGACGCGGATATCACCTTTCAGCTAGCACAACAATTTAGACCTGAATTAGCAGAAGCTAAAACAGATGGATTGTTTAAAGACATAGAAATTCCACTATTACGAGTACTTGCAGATATGGAATTAGAAGGTATAAACTTAGATGAAAAGTTTCTAAATTCTCTCTCCTCAGATTTAAATAACGACATAGCTTCGTTAGAGAAAAAAATATATGAAGCCGCTGATGAAGAATTCAACATAGGCTCCCCAAAACAACTTGGAGAAATACTTTTTAACAAGTTAAAACTAGTAGACAAGCCTAAAAAGACAAAAACAGGTCAGTTTTCCACTGCCGAAGATGTGCTTTCCTATTTAGCTAAAGATCATGAAATCATTAAGAATGTACTTGATTACCGCGGGCTTTCAAAATTGAAAAGCACCTATGTAGATGCACTCCCTTTACAAGTAGAAGAAAGCACTAAAAGAGTACATACAGACTATATGCAAACAGTAGCTGCTACCGGAAGGTTAAGCAGTAACAACCCGAACTTACAGAACATACCTATTAGAACGGAACGCGGTAGACAAGTACGAAAAGCATTTATACCAAGAAATGAGGACTATACCCTACTAGCAGCGGATTACTCCCAGATAGAATTACGGATTATTGCCGCTTTGAGCGAGGAAACCACCATGATTGAAGCCTTCAAAAATGGAGAAGATATTCACTCCTCCACGGCATCAAAGGTCTTTAATGTACCAATTGAGGAAGTTACTAGAGAACAGCGTGGTAATGCTAAAACAGTAAATTTTGGAATTATCTACGGTGTATCTGCCTTTGGCCTAAGCAATCAAACAGATTTATCCAGGTCAGAAGCAAAGGAACTTATAGACACCTATTACAAAACATACCCAAAACTGAGAAGTTACATGAGCGAGCAAGTGAATTTTGCGCGTGACAATGGTTATGTACAAACTGTTTTAGGCCGTCGTCGTTATTTAAAAGATATTAACGGAAGTAATGCTATAGTTCGTGGAGCTGCAGAACGCAATGCGGTAAATGCACCTATTCAAGGCTCGGCAGCGGATATTATTAAAATTGCCATGATCAATATCCACAGAAAATTAGAGGAAGGTAATTACAAATCAAAAATGCTCTTACAAGTACATGATGAATTGGTGTTTGATATTTACAAACCAGAGTTAGAGGAACTAAAGACCATGATAAAGTCTGAGATGGAGCAAGCCTACACCATGGCTGTTCCTCTAGATGTGGAAGTAGGCTTGGGAGAGAATTGGTTGGAGGCGCATTAGAAACTATAATTCACTTCTGAGAATACATAAAAACAAATAAAAAAATATTGGAGCAGTACTAACCAAAAGCAACTACTAAACCTTAAGCCAGAAATAAGGGTTTAATTAATAGATAAACATCTATGTTAAACATTTCAAAATAATATACCATATCATTTATTAGAGCGTTGCTGATAAATAGAAAATCAGCAACGTATGAAAAATTATCTTTTATTATTTCTTTTAACTATCAGCCTAATAAGGGTAGCAAAAGCACAAAAAACAACGGCTGAGAAGTTTCCAAATAACCTGGAGAAAATAAAAGTATTCCCTAATCCTGCAACTACTACGATAACTATTTTGGGCTTGAAAAACACGCCCAAGGCGTCAATTCTAATTTTTGATATTTATGGAAACTCGGTATTAAGGCATCAATGGGAAGTAAAAAATAGTGCATTGAATATACCAATAGCTAACTTAGATAAAGGTATATATACAGTCACTATTTCATCTAAAGAACAACAAGTTAAAACTAAATTCTATAAACAGTAATACAAATTAAGCCAAGGCTAGATTTTTCATAAATAAAAAATCCTACCACTCTGGAAGGATTTTTTATTTATTACAATTTTAGACTATCGCCTTACAAAAACCAACTCTCCTGGCTCATTTACCTCAGGCAATTGTAAACTCTGAGCATCAACAGTCATCGTATCTCCATTAATGCTGACAGATACATTTACAGTTTCGCCATCTTCATTTAAAAAACTAATCGTTCCGCTACTATATGTATACGTATTGGATACAACCTCAAAATCCGTTGGACAAGGCACTACTAAGCCACCTGCACCAAAGGAAGCTGAAGATATTGCCTCTGCAACACCATTTTTAGCTTCTGCAGTTAAATCTTCATTAAACGTTAGAGTTATGATATAACAATCGTCATTGGACAACAATTTAAGTATCTGACTACCAATTATTGCTTCATCGCTAGCAGAACTTGCATCCACATTTAATTCAGTGGCATCCCAAACTCCAACGATACTATCATTTCCATTATTACTTTCATCTTTATCAGAACTACACGAAAACATCATTACTGCTAGACATAGGAATCCAATTAATTTACTTTTCATAGTTTAAGCTTTACGTTAACAATTATTTATAACGAGATTATACACTTAATATTCTTTTACACAGAATCATTTAGAATATCTAAGCCGCAAAACTACTCTACTAACACCTAAATAATCCTCTAAACAAATAAAAATAATTTTAAAGACACATCTACCTAACTAAGTATTTATAGCATATTTTTGATCCCAGAAGTCATACTTAATCTTAATTCCTAAGGTTAAGATAGCTGTTTCATAAAAAGAATTACAAATTGACAAAAGAAAAAGAAACAACTATTTGTAATTCAAGTTTATAATTGTACATTTGCACCCCATTTATCGGGATTGAGAAGATTAATAGTTAAAAATATTTGTAGTGGATACATTAAGTTATAAGACCATATCTGCCAATAAATCCAACGTTACCAAAGCGTGGTTATTGGTTGATGCAGAAGGAGAAACGCTAGGTCGTTTATCTTCTAAAGTAGCTATTTTATTGAGAGGAAAGCACAAGCCAAGCTTTACTCCGCACGTAGATTGCGGTGATAACGTTGTTATCATCAATGCCGAAAAAGTTACCCTTAGTGGAAACAAGTGGTCAGAAAAAACGTATGTACGCTACACTGGTTATCCAGGCGGCCAAAGGTTTACGACTGCAAATCAATTATTGGAAAAAAATCCTGCTGGAATAGTAGAAAGAGCTGTTAAAGGTATGTTGCCGAAAAACAGATTAGGTGCTGAACTGTTCAGAAACCTAAAAGTGTATGCTGGTTCTGAACATGGACAAGAAGCTCAAAAACCAACAGTAGTAAACGTAAAAGATCTTAAGTAATGGAAATAATTCACAAAATAGGTAGAAGAAAAACAGCTGTTGCTCGTATATATCTTTCTTCAGGTGATGGAAAAGTAACAATAAACAACAAAGACGTTGCTGTTTATTTCCCTACCGCTACGCTACAATATAAAGTAAATCAACCTTTTGCTCTAACTGACTTAGAAGGTAACTACGACGTAAAAGTAAACGTTTACGGTGGTGGCATCACTGGTCAAGCAGAGGCTATAAGATTGGCTATTTCTAGAGCACTATGCGAAATAGATGCAGATCACAGAATAGCATTGAAGCCAGAAGGCTTATTAACAAGAGACCCAAGAATGGTAGAACGTAAGAAATTCGGCCAGAAGAAAGCAAGGAAAAAATTCCAGTTCTCTAAACGTTAATCTCAATTACAAATTTCCAGGCGCTCATTATCTTATGAGCGCCTAATTTATATTTTTACTAACAAGTTCATTGAAAGTCCTGAATAAGGACAATTAAACATCTTTTGGTTGTAATTCTAAAAAGCAATCAAAGGAACATCCTAAAGCTATGCTATAGGATACATTAGTTTAGCATCTAAATGGTGGAGGCTTCTTGCAACGCGAGATACCACTTCACTATTGCTAATTCATAAGAACGTAAACTAAATTTAAAATGGCGAAAGTCGAAGTAAAACAATTATTAGAAGCAGGTGTACACTTTGGACACCTTACAAGAAAGTGGAATCCGAACATGGCTCCTTACATCTACATGGAGCGTAACGGTATACACGTTATCAATCTTTACAAAACTGTTGCAAAAATGGACGAAGCCAATGAGGCTTTGAGCAAAATTGCAGCATCTGGAAGAAAAATTCTTTTCGTAGCTACAAAAAAACAAGCTAAAGACATTGTTGCTGAAAAAGCAGCTAACGTTAATATGCCATACATTACAGAAAGATGGCCTGGTGGAATGCTAACAAATTTTGTTACTATTCGTAAAGCTGTTAAAAAAATGGCGATGATTGATAGAATGAAAAAGGATGGTACCTTCCTTACTCTTTCTAAAAAAGAACGTTTACAAGTAGACCGTTTACGTGCAAAACTAGAAAAGAATTTAGGTTCTATTTCTGAAATGACACGTTTACCTGGTGCACTTTTTATTGTTGATACAATGCGTGAGCACATCGCAGTTAAAGAAGCACAAAAATTAAATATTCCAATTTTCGCTATGGTGGATACTAACTCCGACCCAAGAGATGTTGACTATTTGATTCCTTCAAATGATGATGCTTCAAAGTCAATTGATATCATCATGACTCAAGTTACTAACGCAGTAGCTGAAGGTCTTGCTGAAAGAAAGTCTGAAAAGAACGAGAAGGAAGAAGCTAAAAAAGAAGCAACAGCTCCTAAAGAAGAGCCAAAAGCAAAAGCGGAACCAAAAACTGCTCCTGCAAAGGAAGAAGCTCCTGCTCCAAAAGTTGAAGTTGAGGCTGCCAAAGAAGAACCTAAGAAAGAAAAAGCAGCTCCTAAAAAAGCTAAATCTTCTGGTGATGATCTTACTAAAGTAGAAGGAATAGGCCCTAAAGCAGCAGAAGCATTAACTAACGCTGGTATGGCTACATTTGCTGATCTTGCAAAAGGTGATGCTGAAAAAATAAAAGAAGTATTAACAGAAGCTAGTTCTAGAATGGCTCATTTAGACCCAACCTCTTGGCCAAAGCAAGCTCAAATGGCTGCTGATGGTAAATGGGATGAGCTAAAAGAGTGGCAAGACAATGTTAAAGGTGGAGTTGAATAAACTTTAAAAATTAAAAGAATACTAAAAATAAACTCCTGCAACTATATGAAAACGAGTTTCATACAGTTGCAGGATTTACAATAAACATTTTGATTATGGCAAAAATTACCGCCGCAGAAGTAAACAAATTAAGAAAAGCCACAGGTGCTGGAATGATGGATTGTAAAAACGCCTTAGTAGAAGCTGAAGGTGATTTTGACAAAGCAATCGAAGTACTTCGTAAAAAAGGGCAAAAAGTTGCAGCAAAAAGAGCTGATAGAGATTCATCAGAAGGTGCTGCAATAGCAAAAATAAACGCAGATAACACAGCAGGTGTTGCAATAGTTTTAGGATGCGAGACAGATTTCGTTGGAAAAAATGAAAACTTTGTTTCATTAGCTAATGATCTTGCAGAAATCGCATTAAACCATGATACGAAAGATGCATTTTTAGCTGCAGACTTTGGTGGAATGACAGTTTCAGAGAAACTAATTGAACAAACTGGTGTTATAGGTGAAAAACTAGAAATCACAGTTTTTGAAAAGTTAGAAGCAACTTACGTTGGATTCTATGTTCACATTAACAAAATTGCTGCTCTAGTAGGTCTTTCTGCAAAAGTAGATAATGTAGAAGTTTTAGTTAAAGACCTTGCTATGCAAGTAGCTTCAATGGGAGCTACAACGTTATCTTACAAAGATTTTGATGCTTCTTTTGTAGCATCTGAAACTGAAGCTAGAATTGCTGTTATAGAAAAGGATAACGAAGAATTAGGTCGTTTAGGCAAAACGCTTAAAAACGTTCCTCAATATATTTCTATGGCGCAGTTAAGCGCAGACGTCATAGCAAAAGCAGAAGAAGATGCTAAGGCACAGCTTAAAGCAGAAGGGAAACCAGAACAAATCTGGGATAAAATCCTTCCAGGTAAGATGGAACGTTTTATTTCTGACAACACCACTTTAGATCAAGAGCAATGTCTTTTAGATCAAAACTTCATTAAAGATGAAAAAATGAGTGTTGCTAAATATGTTGAAACATATGGAGACGTTTCTGTGACTGGTTTTAAAAGAGCTACAGTAGGATAATCCTAAACGAACTCTATTACAAAAAAACCCTTAAGCATATTGCTTAAGGGTTTTTTTTGTATCATCAACTTCTATACTTATTCTTTTAACCAAGCATTCCTTAAATTAGCGAAATCAGCTGAAACTGCCTCTACTGCAATTATCTTATCCATTTTCAAAGTAGGTAAGCCAACTACTCCTTCTAACCTTATGATTTGTTCATTACGAATAACCTCTATTTTCACCTTGGTATCTGGAGACCATGCGTAACTGCGAGTTACTATTTGTCGCATAGTTTCTAATGTTACCTCTTCACCATTAAAAGTCCTAAACACATCACCACCTTGTAAACCTAGGTTTATGAAAAATGAATTCAAATTCATATTATCACGCACAAAAACGTTATTGCCCTCCTCTTCGTTCACATCAATAAACGCTGTTTGATCATCCAAAAAATACCCAGTTTGTATATCTTCTTGAATCATAGCCAAACCAACCTTTGCAAAGTATTCTGAATAGTCAATTGGCTGATTACCTATAACATGCTTGTTAAAAAACACACCCACTTCTGGATATGTCATAGCTACGATTTCATCAATTAACATATCATCTTCAAACGGAGTGTCTTTACCATACTTTTTAGAAAGTTCCTTCATAAGCCAAAGTACTCCTCTCTCACCCTCACTTTTCTCTCTAATCAAAATATCTAACGCCATATTTATTAATGCTCCCTTTTCATAAACATTCGCATAATTATCTTCATATGGCTCGTCTAAAATATTAGCACTCATTCTTGTAAATGACATGGTATCATCAAACGACTTAGCATTAGCAACCTTATCCATGATGCGTTTATAAAACTCAGATTCCTTTATCAATCCTTGTTGAATCTGAAACAGATTGGCAAAATATTCAGTTGTCCCCTCATACATCCAAAGATGTTTAGACATCTTTGGATTATTAAAATCAAAAAATTGAATTTCCTTTGAATGAATAGTAAGAGGTGTTACTATATGAAAAAATTCATGAGATACTACATCTACCATAGCCTGTTCTAAGCGCTCCTTAGGTAAAGCCTCTGGTAATACAACAACGGCAGAAGTATGATGCTCTAATGCGCCAAAACCTGCTGCATCTGACTTATCTAAATCTGAAAGATATAAAAGTATAGCGTATTCTTTAGTACTATCAACATCTCCTAGAAAAGCTTTTTGGGCTATCATCATTTCTTCCATCCGCTCCCTTAAATCAGAAGCCGCATACACTCCATTGGGAGAATAAACACCTAGAGTAACCCGAATATCTTTGATCTGAAATACTTCTTTGTTTGGTTTCGCATACAGTATGGGATTATCAATTACTTCAAAATACCTATTTGCCACATAACCATCCCATAAAGGATCTGGCTTTCTATTAGGCTCCAGAGGCAGTGTAGTTACACCAACAAGATCAGCGGGCTTATGTATTAAAATTGTATAAGGTATTTCCTTAAATCCTTCAAAATACCCAACAAAACCATGAAGGTTTAATATGAAGTTTTTACCTTCTGATATATTAGTTCCTGCGGGTGAAAAAACCGGCTCCACTTCTTCATTCTCCGTATCGTAAGTATCGTTCACCCAATAGGTAATTCTATCTAATTTTTTTCCTTCAGGAACCAACCAAGTGTTTTGATCAGTCTTATCCACCTTTAAGACCTTCCCTTCATAATCTAAAGCGATAAAGTCTTGAATGTACTTTCCATAATTATCAGAGCTATAAGTTCCTGGAACCGTCATAGGAATCTTAAAACTGACATTATTTGCAACAAAGGCACCAGGATTTATTGACACTTCTACTTTGTCATTCTTTATATTAATTAAATCTAACGAAGCAATAATTGGTACATTCTTTATTGTAATTAGTCTTTTGCTTGTTCCACAAGCATATACCAATCCTATAATCAAAATATAAAGCACTACCTTTTTCATAAATTCATCTGAATTAAAACCTAGTCAAAACCAATACTACGAAAGATTTAAAAAAGGAAAGTTGTCATTTTAAAAATTAGGATATAATTATGTTTTAACCACAATGAAATGTCTGGTACTCCCATAGATAATTTTCATTATTTTTGTTTCGAAATAAAACAACCATGCACTACAAAAGAATTCTTTTAAAATTAAGCGGCGAAGCTTTAATGGGCGAAAAGCAATACGGAATAGACTCCGAAAGGCTCAATGAATATGCAAAAGAAATAAAAGAAGTTGTTGAACAAGGTATAGAAATTGCAATAGTAATAGGTGGTGGAAATATTTTTCGAGGTTTAGCAGGAGCTGCTACGGGAATGGATCGTGTACAAGGTGACCACATGGGCATGCTAGCTACCGTAATTAATGGATTAGCTCTACAAAGTGCGTTAGAAATGCAAGATGTACAGACGAGGCTGCAATCTGCAATTAAAATTAACGAAGTAGCAGAACCTTTTATTAGACGTAGGGCTATGCGACATTTAGAAAAAGGGAGAGTAGTTATTTTTGGAGGAGGTACTGGTAATCCTTACTTCACTACAGATTCTGCAGCTGTATTAAGAGCAATAGAAATTGAAGCAGATGTAATTCTTAAAGGAACAAGAGTTGATGGTATTTACACCTCTGATCCAGAAAAAGACAAAACAGCAACGAAGTTTGACACCATTTCTTTTAAAGAAGTTCTTACCAAAGGATTAAAAGTTATGGATACAACAGCATTTACTCTAAGCCAGGAAAATGAACTTCCAATCGTTGTATTCGATATGAACAAAAAAGGTAATTTACTAAAGATTGTAAACGGAGAAACTATAGGTACTACAGTTAATATGTAGTTTTGGTATAGTTTATGAACTTATTTTATAAATTTTGATATGAACGAAGAAATAGATTTTATTTTAGATTCCACTAAGGAAAGCATGGATGCTGCTATTTCCCACTTAGAACGCGAATTTGTAAAAATACGTGCAGGAAAAGCAAGTCCAGTCATGCTGTCTTCAGTAATGGTAGACTATTATGGTTCGCAAACACCTTTGTCTCAAGTAGCTAATGTAAACACGCCAGATGGACGTACTATTACAGTACAGCCATGGGAAAAAAACATGCTACAAGAAATTGAAAAGGCAATTATGAATGCAAATCTTGGATTTAATCCTATGAATAATGGAGATTTGATTATCATAAATGTACCGCCTCTAACTGAGGAGCGCCGTATACAACTTACCAAACAAGCAAAGGCAGAAGCAGAACATGCCAAAGTTGGAATAAGAAGCGCAAGACAAGATGCTAATAAAGAAATAAAAGATTTAGACGTTTCTGAAGATTTACAGAAAAATGCTACCGCCGATATACAAACACTTACTGACAAGTATGTAAAGAAAATAGACGATTTCCTTGTTGTTAAGGAAGCAGAAATAATGAAAGTTTAGCAAAAACATACATATATCCAATGAAAGCGGTCTTACGGACCGCTTTTTTATTTTAATAAAGCTTCATTTTTTAATGAGGTCTATCTAGGAACACTTAATCTCATTAGTTACCTTTGTTCACTGCTAAAAGCAGCTATGGTAGCAAAACTTACACAGGGATTCTGGGCAAAAACCGCAAGAATTATTCTAAGAAATAGAATAGTAATCTTACTCGGTATCGCAGCCCTAACAGTTTTTTTTGGAATGCAATGGCAACATATGCGATTCTCCAACTCACCAGCAAATCTACTACCGGATGACCATCCAGTAAACCAAGAATATAGATCCTTTCTAAAACAATTTGGTGAAGAAGGAAATGCAGTCGTCTTTGCAGTAAGAGATAGTGCACTGTATGAGCCAGAAAATTTTAATCGTTGGAATAAGTTTAGCAAACAACTAGGTGCTTTCCCCGAAGTAGATTTTGTATTATCTACAGACAATCTTCAAGAACTCGTAAAAGATACTGTAGAGCAAAAGTTCATAATGCAACCGCTTATAAAAAAGCAACCAGAATCACTTGCAGAAGTTGATAGCATTGTACAGCACCTTTTCAACGATCTTCCTTTTTATGATAATCTGATCTACAATAAGAAAAGTAGAACTATCCGTACAGTAATGTACATGGATAAAGACATTATAAACACAAGTGTTCGCAAGGATTTTGTCTTAAAAGACATGATTCACCTAGTGGAACGTTTTGAAAAAGAGACAGGACTAGATGTACGTATTTCTGGAATGCCGTATGTGCGAACCATGAATTCTCAAAACATTATTGATGAAATAGGAAAATTCATATTAGCCGCCTTAGCAGTAACATCTCTCATATTTTTCTTTTTCTTTAGAAGTGTAAGGGCCACGTTTATTTCTATGTGTGTAGTTATTATAGGTGTTATGTGGGCATTTGGTATTTTAGGTCTCTTACAATACGAAATTACTGTACTTACTGCATTAATACCGCCACTTATCATCGTTATTGGTATTCCAAATTGTATTTTTCTAATCAACAAATACCAGCAAGAAGTTAAGAAACACGGCAATCAAGCGCTCTCCTTGCAGCGGGTGATTTCAAAGATTGGAAATGCTACTTTAATGACGAACGTAACCACAGCCTCTGGGTTTGCTACCTTCATTATCACAGACAGTAAGCTTCTTAAAGAATTTGGCGTAGTAGCCTCAATCAACATTATAGGTATATTTATTTTATCTCTACTTATCATACCGATAGTATATAGTTTCATGTCGCTACCAAAGACAAAGCACTTAAAACATTTAAACAAAAAATGGATTGATGCTTTTGTTAGTTGGATGGAAGGTATCGTTAGAAAAAGACGAATCTCAGTATATATTGTATCTATTGCATTACTTATTTTAAGTATTATTGGGATGTATCAGATTGATATCTCCGGAAGTCCAATTGAGGATATGCCTAAAAATGCGGATTTCTTTAAGGACATTCGGTTTTTTGAAGAGGAATTCGATGGTATCATGCCAGTTGAAATTGTGATTGATACAAAAAGGCCCAACGGCGCTCTTAAACCTGCAACCTTAAAACGTATAGATCGTCTTGGTGAAGTAGTAGACGACATACCAGAATTATCAAAGCCTGTATCCATAGTTAATTTAGTAAAGTACTCCAAACAGGCCTTTTATAATGGTATTCCTAAATACTATCAACTCCCTACCAGCCAGGAAAACACGTTTATAATGGATGTTGCTAGAAAATCATCTGATGATGGTAACCTACTAAGCAGTTTTGTTGATAGCACCGGACAGACAGCAAGAATGACCACTTTTATGCGTGATGTAAAAACGGAGCGCATGGAAGAGATAGAACAGCGATTACTTGAAAATATAACCAAAATTTTTCCAGACGAACGCTACTCTGTTTATATGACAGGGAGCGCACTAATCTTTTTAAAGGGAACTAAGTATTTGGTGAAAAATCTAGTTATGTCACTAGCCCTAGCTATTGGCTTAATTGCATTATTCATGGCATATCTATTTAGGTCTTTCAGAATGATTGTCATTTCCTTAATCCCAAATTTGCTGCCCCTTTTAGTAACAGCGGGTATTATGGGTTTTGTTGGTGTACCCATAAAACCATCAACAATTTTAGTATTCAGTATTGCATTTGGAATTTCTGTTGATGACACTATCCACTTTTTAGCAAAATATAGGCAGGAATTAACCGCAAGTAAATGGCGTATAGAAAAGTCCGTATATGCAGCACTAAGAGAAACAGGAGTAAGTATGTTCTATACTTCAATAGTACTTTTCTTTGGATTTTCAGTTTTTGTTATTTCTGATTTTGGTGGAACTGTTGCATTAGGCTCCCTAGTGTCAGCTACATTGTTATTTGCAATGCTAGCAAATTTAATTCTACTACCTTCTCTTTTAATATCCTTGGAACGAAGTATATCTAACAAAAAAATTCTTAAAGAACCACAAATAGATATTCTACCTAAAGGAGAGGATGCGGAATAGCACCATTTTTTAAAACACCTATAGATTCATTATTTTTCATCAAAAAGCTATCTTTGATTTTTTAATTTTCAATTGACAACACATGCACCCAGCAACTATAAAGGATTTACTTAAAGGAAAAGAATTATTACAGGAAATAACTATAAACGGTTGGGTTAGAACCTTTAGAAGCAATCGCTTTATTGCTCTTAACGATGGATCTACAATAAACACTATTCAATGTGTGGTAGATTTTGAACAATTTAGTGAAGATTTACTTAAACAAATCAATACTGGTGCTGCCCTACAAATTACAGGAACCTTAGTTGAAAGCCAAGGTAGAGGACAGTCGGTAGAAATTCAGGTCAGCAAAATACACGTACACGGAACAGCAGATCCAGAAACCTATCCAATACAACCAAAAAAACACTCCTTAGAATTTCTAAGAGAGAAAGCACACTTACGAATAAGAACAAATACTTTTGCTGCAGTAATGCGGGTAAGATCTGCACTATCTTTTGCAATACACCAATACTTTAGAGACAACGGGTTTCAATATTTCCATGCACCAATAATTACGGGTTCAGACGCAGAAGGGGCTGGAGAAATATTTAAGGTTACTACTTTAGACTCTAAAAATCCTCCTCTTACAGAAGAGGGAGAGGTTGATTATAAGGAAGATTTTTTTGGAAAAGAAACAAACTTAACCGTTTCCGGACAATTAGAAGCAGAGGCTTATGCGATGGCCTTAGGAAAAGTATATACCTTCGGCCCTACATTTAGAGCAGAAAACTCAAACACTTCCAGACACTTAGCCGAATTTTGGATGATTGAACCGGAAATGGCGTTTTTTGATTTAAATGACAACATGGATCTTGCAGAAGATTTCATAAAAAAGGTTATTTCCTATGCACTAGAACACTGTTCAGACGATTTAGAATTTTTAGAAAAACGTTTAATTGATGAGGAAAAAAGCAAACCTCAAATAGAAAGAAGTGCCATGCCACTTTTAGAAAAATTGAAGTTCGTAACCGAAAACAACTTTAAACGCGTAAGTTATACTGAGGCTATAGACATACTTAAGAATAGCAAGCCTAATAAAAAGAAAAAATTCACTTACCCTATTGAAGAATGGGGTACCGACTTACAAAGTGAGCATGAACGCTATCTTGTAGAAAAGCATTTTAACTGCCCAGTAATCCTTTTTGATTACCCAGCTAAAATTAAAGCATTTTACATGCGTCTTAACGAAGACGGAAAAACGGTTAGAGCAATGGATATTCTTTTTCCTGGGATAGGAGAAATAGTAGGTGGTTCACAACGGGAAGAACGATTGGACGTGCTTAAAGAGAAGATGGCTGCACTGGACATAGATGAAAAGGAATTGTGGTGGTATCTAGACTTACGCAAGTTTGGTACAGCGGAGCATAGTGGTTTTGGACTAGGTTTTGAAAGATTGGTTCTTTTTGCTACTGGTATGGGTAATATTCGCGATGTTATTCCGTTTCCTAGAACACCGCAGAATGCCGAGTTTTAAATTACATTTTGCTATTTTTATAATAGTGTAGAAAATTAAAAATGTTAAAACAGTTCTTACAATTTAAACTATCACAAAAGTTATCGCCTCAACAAATACAGTTGATGAAGCTGATACAATTACCTACACAGGCCTTTGAACAGCGTTTAAAACAAGAGCTTGAGGAAAATCCAGCATTAGAAACCGGAAAAGAAGAAGCAGAAAGTCTTACCGATGATTTTGAGGATGATTACGACGACACTGATAATGAAACCATTACTGCAGAGGATATCAATATAGACGATTATCTGAGTGATGATGAAGTTCCAGATTATAGAACTCAAGCAAACAACTACAGTTCTGACGATGAAGAAAAAACAATCCCATATGCTGCTGGCACTTCGTTTAATCAATATCTTTTAAATCAGCTTAACACAGTATATCTTACTGATGAAGAATGGTCTATAGCTGAATTTTTAGTAGGTAGTATTGATGAAAGCGGTTATTTACGCAGACCTATTTCAGATATTCTGGATGACCTTGCTTTTACGCAAAACATATATACAGAGGAAAAAACAATCCAACGAATTCTTTCTACCGTTCATGAATTAGACCCACCGGGAGTAGGTGCACGCTCGTTAGAAGAATGTCTAACTATTCAACTAGAACGTAAAACCGTTACTCCAGAAATAGAGCTAGCCATTGAAATCCTTAAAAAATCTTTTGATCAGTTTACTAAAAAACACTATCAAAAACTTATTCAAAAACACAATGTTACAGAAGCTCAGTTAAAAGAAGCTATTTCTGAAATTGAAAAATTAAATCCTAAGCCAGGTGGATCGTACGCTGGAAACAATAGAATTGTTGAACACGTAGTGCCCGATTTTTCTATACGAATAGTTGAAGGAGAACTAGAGCTTACATTAAACGGAAGGAATGCACCAGAGCTTCACGTATCTAGAGAGTATAGTAATATGCTTAAAGGTTATAAAGAATCAAAGGACAAATCCAAATCCCAAAAAGACACTGTGCTTTTTATAAAGCAAAAGTTGGACTCCGCTAAATGGTTTATTGATGCTATTAGACAACGTCAGCAGACCTTGTTCATTACAATGAACTCCATAATGCACTATCAAAGTGAATACTTTCTGTCTGGAGACGAGCGAAATCTAAGACCAATGATTCTAAAAGATATTGCAGACGAAATTCAGATGGACGTTTCAACTGTATCAAGAGTTGCTAATAGTAAATATGTTGACACCCCTTATGGTACAAAATTAATTAAAGAGTACTTCTCAGAATCGATGAAAAACGAACAAGGAGAAGACGTTTCTACTAAGGAAATTAAAAAGATCTTAGAAACTGTAATAACTGATGAAGTAAAGCGCAAACCGCTAACAGATGATAAACTAGCAGCCATTCTAAAAGAAAAATGATATCCTATTGCCAGGCGAACCGTTGCAAAGTATCGTGAACAACTCGGTATTCCTGTAGCGCGACTACGAAAGCAGATTTAATGAGAATTTTTCTTTCAATAGTATCTTATTTATTTCACCCACTATTTATACCAATAGGCGGCACCATTGCATATTTCCTAGTAACTCCAAAATATACACCATTAGAAGTTCAAGCAGGAAATATCCTGCCGATTTTCATTCTAACAATTATCATCCCAATAATCACGTATTTAATTTTAAAAAATATTGGTGTAGTACATTCGATTTTCATGCCAACTACTGCAGAAAGAAAATATACTGTAGTAATTCATATCATTCTATTATTGATGGTAATTAACAAAGTAATTCCAAATAATTACTTAACCGAACTCTACTTTTACTTTGTAGGACTCCTTATCGCATCATTTAGCTGTCTTCTACTGCTGTTTTTTAATTTTAAGACCAGTATTCACCTTATTGGTATTTCAGGTCTATTCATGTACTTAATAAATCTAAGCATACATTTTGAAATAAACTTAGTTATAGCAATTAGCATTTTCTCCTTACTGATTGGTCTAGTCACATCCTCGAGACTTTATCTTAAAGCTCATACAAAACCAGAACTATTAGCAGGTATTTTAATTGGTATGCTTTCCCAATTATTGACTATTAAATATTGGTTATAGTATATAGAATATTACTCCAATTTTCCATGAATTGAAATCAATTTGGCTACCGTTTAAAGTTACATTATCCTCAAACAAGTCGTTTAAAGCATAATACAGGTGTATATTAAACGTATTGTACCCAAAATTAATCGTAGGACCATATTGTAACTTTTGAATATTAGTATTACCGAATCCAATCTTATCGCCCCCTATTACAGACTTTGATCTTGCCCCTATTACATAAGCTGCTTTTACACCCGCATATAGCCTCCAAAATCTATATTCATTAGCAGTTGAATTTCGCCATCTAAACTCCAACGGCAGCTCAATTAAATGTGTTTCAATCTTGCTTCTCTTAAAACCTTCAACACCGTCTGACAAACGATAGGATATCCCAGATGCATCCTTAACACCAATTAGGTTAGTATAATACGTATCTAAAGCAACTCCAACACCAATTCCGATGGCTTTTGTGCCCGTTTTATTTAACGGTATATCCTTTATTGCTCCTAACTGCAATCCGTAGGAAAGATTTTGCTGACTTAATCCTTCAGGCGTATTTCCTAAAAAATTATAGGTAATCCCCAAATAAAATTGATCTTCTAGGTAACGTTCTGTTTTGCTTTCATTTGAACTAACTGTTTGTCCATAACCTACTATACCTGATAATATCAACAAAATTACTAATCCCTTTTTCATAGACTATAAAGTTAGTAAAAATAAAAAACGCCCCAATCTGAATTGGAGCGTCTTCTAAAGTTTGAAAAATAAAATTAATTACTGAAGGTTTCTAAAAGCGTCTCCTTCGTATGTAGTATAATTTACCTTTAGTGCATTTACCTTCCTTAACTGTTCTTTAATATCAGAGATAAGACCCATATTGGCATTCCTATCTACCTTTAAAGCAGTTGTAAGTACATTTTGCAATTCCTGAGACTTCTTAGCTCTTTCCATTAAAATGTAATCTCCTACTTCGGATGGACTAGCGAACTTATCATTAAGTTGGATTTTTGGTTCTGTACCAAATACCTTCTCGTATTCCTTCGTTGGTTTACCCACATAAATATAGATTACCCTATCCTTTTTCTCTAGTTTTTTAATTTCACTAGCATTAGGTAGAACATTATCGACTTTAAGCGAGCTATCTTTCATCACAGTAACCGTCATAAAGAAGAACAAAAGCATAAATACAATATCGGGCAACGATGCAGTTGATACCGCTGGTATTTCACCGTCTTTTTTCTTTGCAAATTTTGACATAGTGTATAATTTATGATTCGTTAATTAGACGAGGTTTGTGCCTCTGAAAGCTTTTGAGGGAATAATTCCTGGATACGTCTAACCTTCTCCTTTAACTCTTCCTTTACTTCGTCAGATGTTTCAGGATTAAGGTATTCAGCTTCCATATCAACGAACTTCTTTTTGAATAGCCGTTGAGACTCTCTATTCCTTAATTCATTGTATGCGCCAACCAATTCATTCTGCACAGTTATGTACGTACTGTATTGGGTTTCACGATCGTTTTTCAATGAAATAATAGCCTTTGCTGGATTATCCGATGAACTGTCATCTTTAGCTCCTTTACAATAGTTGCAATAATCGGGTGATCCCGATGGCGCTCCACCATTGTCAAGAAAAGCCATAGCTTTCGATCTCAAATTCTTAATATCAACAATTTCATCCTCCACCAAAAGTTGTCCATTCCTGTTAATGTTAACAGTAAATATATTCTTTTGTTTAATAATTGGTGGATCCTCTAGTGGCGGCTCCCAAGGTGGCAACATACGATCTAATCCCGCATCTGTTTCAATGGTAGTTGTTACCAAGAAAAAGATAAGTAAAAGAAACGCTATGTCTGCCATGGAACCTGCACTTACTTCTGGTGCTCCTGCTCTTCTAGCCATAGTTATCTATTTTTTATTTATTTACTAAACATGTTCTTTACTGCTGGTATAATCAATGAAGCCACAGCAATTATAGTAAGGATAAAAAATACATTTAATCCCATACCTATATTTTTCACTGTACTTTCATCAGACATTGCCATAAACTCGTCAGAAACATCTGTTCCGCTAGACAACACATAGGAAATAATAACCACTAAAACGAAACCACCTACTACGAATAATGTTTTCTTAAGACCCTGTGGGTTAGAAAACAAATTCTTCAATGTAAATAAAAGGCTTACTACTACTGCTACAGCAAGCAGGAAATACGTAATAATAAACATGAAGTTCATTGCACCACTCTGCGCCGCTTCCGCAGCAGGCATATCCCTTTCTGGCAACATGAACCACAGTACCGCACCAAGTAATCCTATTACTATCAATGCTATTTTAACAATCTTTTGCATAATATTTTAGGTATTAAAAGGTGATACTTATTTTTTGTGATCAACCAACATATCAATCAACGTAATAGAAGAATCTTCCATATCGTTTACAATACTGTCAATCTTAGCGATAATATAATTATAAAAAATCTGTAAAATAATCGCCGTAATAAGACCAAATACCGTCGTTAAAAGTGCTACTTGTATATCTCCTGCAATAAGAGATGCACTCAAGTTACCCACAGCAGCAATCTTTTGGAAGGCCTGAATCATACCTATTACCGTACCCATGAAACCAAGCATTGGTGCAATAGCGATAAATAAAGACAACCAAGAAACATTTTTCTCTAATTGACCCATTTGAACACCACCATAAGCAACAACCGCTTTTTCTGCTGATTCAACGCTTTCACCTGCTCTATCTAATCCTTGATAGTAAATAGAAGCAACAGGTCCTTTTGTATTTCTACAAACCTCTTTAGCAGCTTCCACTCCGCCTGATGCCAAAGCATCTTCAACTTGTTGTTTTAATTTTGAACTATTGGTGCTAGCCATGTTCAAAAAAATAATTCTTTCAATAGCTACTGCTAATCCTAGTATCAAACATAAAAGTACAATACCCATGAAACCGGCACCACCAGTTATGAACATCTCTTTTAACATTTGCGTAAAACCTCTCTCTGCTTCTGCAGGAGCATCTTGAATTACTAGGGCTACGGCTGCTACTTTGGCACTTGCCATATTCGTACCTGCTACAAACGCAGTTGCTACTGCTAGGCTTGGAAATAATTTCTTCATTTTTTTCAAACTTAAATTAGTTAGTTAATAGGGTTAAAGATAAAAAAAAAACAATATAAAAAAAGTAAAACTTATTTGCAGAGAGGAAGGGATTCGAACCCTCGATACCCTTTTGGGGTATACACACTTTCCAGGCGTGCGCCTTCGACCACTCGGCCACCTCTCTAGTTTTCCTTTTCAAAGGAGGGGCAAATAACAAAAAAAATGTTAGTTAATAAAATTAAACCCGTTAATTTTAAATCATTTCACCACGCAAAGAAGTTTCAAAAACCGATTTAAATAATTCAGAAGATACTCCAGCTCCTAACATGTACATAACCTTTGTTATTGCAGCTTCTGTCGTAATATCCTTACCGTTAATCACTTGCATTTTTTTTAGAGCAGTACTCGTTTCATATTGCCCCATAATAACACTACCTCCAGAGCATTGTGTTACGTTAATTACATGAATTCCATTGCTAATTGCTTTTTTTAATAAATCTAAAAATAATGTATCTGTAGGAGCATTTCCTGATCCGTAGGTTTCTAAAACAAGTGCTTTTAATCCTGTAGTAGTCAAAATACTTTCCAAAACAAACAAGCTCATTCCTGGAAATAATTTTACTACAGCAACATTTTCATCCATAATTTTATGAACTATTATCTTTTTTTTACGCTTATATGGCAATAAATATTCGTGAAACACATTTAAATGCACACCAGATTCTACCAAATGCGGATGATTTAATGAAGCAAAAGCCTGAAAATGTTCTGCATTTATTTTCGTAGTTCTATTACCTCTGTACAATTTATACTCAAAATAAAGACCTACCTCTCTTATAACCGATTTACCATTATGATGCAATGACGCAATTTGTATTGACGTAATTAAATTCTCCTTAGCATCAGTTCTTAAATCGCCTATTGGCAGTTGTGATCCAGTGCATATTACTGGTTTACTTAAATTTTCTAACAAAAAACTTAGTGCAGAAGCCGTATAACTCATCGTGTCGCTCCCATGTAATACAACAAAGCCATCGTACCCATCATATTCTTCTTCTATGATACTTGCTATTCGAATCCAATCTTTAGGATGCATATCAGAAGAATCTATTGGGTCGTCAAAAGATATAGTATTGATTGTGCATTCCAATTGATTCAACTCTGGTATGCTTTTTAATAACTTATTAAAATCGAAAGCTTTTAATGCACCAGAATTATAATCTTTGACCATACCAATAGTACCGCCCGTATATATTAATAAAATATTTGTCTTAACCGTTATCATATAATAAACTACTTAACCTAATTATATACCAAATACGTTTTTCGAATTTTCCGTGGTAATTTCTGCTATCTGCTCTATCGTCATTTCATAAACCTCTGATAATTTCTCTAATACTTTCAATAGATAAACAGGATCGTTACGCTTTCCTCTATAGGGTGCTGGAGCTAAATAAGGTGCATCCGTTTCTAACACAATGTGTTCTATTCCTATTTTATTCAAAAATTTATCAATCTTTCCATTCTTAAAGGTAACTACCCCTCCAATTCCTAATTTCATATTATAAGATATTGCCTTTTCAGCCTGTTCTATCGTCCCCGTAAAGCAATGAAATATTCCATGTAAGTCTTCACCCTTCTCGGCTTCTAATATTTCAAATATTTCATCAAAAGCCTCTCTACAATGTATCACAATTGGTAATTTGAGCCTTTTCGCTAATAATATTTGGTATCTAAACGCCTCTTGCTGTTGCTTCAACAACGTTTTATCCCAATAAAGATCAATCCCAATTTCACCTACCGCACAAAAGGCACCATTACCTAACATTGTCTCTACATGCAACAACTCATCTTTAAAATTCTCCTTTACATGTGTTGGATGTAAGCCCATCATTAAAAAAACCTGACTTGGATAATCTTCCTTTAATTGCAACATTCTATCCGTGTAAGCAGAATCAATTGCTGGAATAAAAAATCTCTTGATATCATTAGCTATAGCGTTTTCAATTACAGCCTCTCTATCCTCATCAAAAGCTTCTGCATATAAGTGCGTATGGGTATCCGTAATAATCATTAGACAAAAATAGGTTTATCTTTGGAAACTAAAATGAATCTCTCCATTCGCTTTTTAACAATCCAAGTAAATTCAACATTAGTTTCAACTCTTAAAAGTTAGTTTTAAAATGTCTAAGCTCTCAAAATTTATAAAAAAATCAAATTATACCTCCATACCACTTCAACTTACGCATACAAATCACTTAGAAATTAAGGCCAAAATAAATGGTGTGACTGGTATATTTATTTTAGATACTGGAGCTTCAAACACTTGTGTAGGTTTAGATAGGGTAGAATATTTTAAACTCGTCACAAAGCCATCAAAAATTAAGGCCGCCGGAGCTGGAGCTACAGATATGGACACCTTGGTTTCCAAAAAAAATAGCATTAAAATTAAAAAATGGAAGAATAAAAAAATGAAAATTGTTTTATTTGACCTAACGCATGTGAACCAAGCCCTTGAAGCACACCAAGGTAAACGAGTAGATGGTATTATAGGTGCAGATGTCCTAAACGAGGCTAACGCAATAATAGATTACAAGAACAAAGCAGTGTATTTAGGTTTGAAAAAATCCTAAACTGAATTCATTAGGGGCCTTTAACGAATTTTACTCTTTTCTTATCGACTAAAATTTCTGATTTAGATCAATAAGACGCTATTTGTAAAAAACTCATCCCAATGAAATTTTTTAAACCTACACCTATAGTATTCTGTGTTTTTTTGGCGTTATTTTTCTCATGTGCACCCGATGTTGATTTATACGAGGTTATTTCACAAGAAGAGCCTTTAAAAGAGCAAATTAAATCTGTTACAGATATTGCGACACTACAACTTCCTGATAATTCTATTTCCGATATTCCCAACGATCCAAAAAACCCTATTACTGAGGAAAAAATAGCCCTAGGCAAATTCTTGTTTCATGAAACTGGCATTGCCTTAGCTCCAAAAATGGAGAAAGGAACTGAAACTTACTCATGTGCGAGTTGTCATCATTCAAAAGCAGGGTTCCAGAGTGGAATGAAGCAAGGGATTGGCGAGGGAGGATTCGGATTTGGACTTCTTGGAGAGTCAAGAAAGATAGATTCAGAATATGACCCAACTATGCTTGATGTGCAACCCATTAGATCTCCTAGCATTCTTAACACTGCATATCAAGATGTAATGTTATGGAATGGTCAGTTTGGCGCTACAAAAAGCAATACAGGTACGGAAGCAGAATGGACAGAAGGGACCCCAAAAGAAACAAACACATTAGGATTTGAAGGTCTTGAAACACAAGCAATTGCTGGGTTAGGTGTTCATCGTTTAAAAATTGACCCAGAAATGATTACAAACGGGGCCTATAAGCGATTATTTGATAGCGCATTCCCTCAAATACCTTTAGAAGAAAGATACTCGCAACTAAATGCAGCATTGGCTATTGCTGCATACGAAAGAACCGTAGTTGCCTCTGAAGCACCTTTTCAAAAATGGCTAAAGGGAGATGAAGCTGCAATGGATGATAATCAAAAAAAGGGAGCTATGTTATTTTTTGGTAAAGGACAGTGCTACAGTTGCCATTCTGGACCTGGAATGAATGGTATGAGCTTCCATGCTTTAGGAATGAATGATCTTAGTGGTGAAGACATGCACTTATTGCCTTCTGCTAGTGACAAATTAGGCCGAGGAGGGTTTACTAAAAATCCGGATGACGACTATGCGTTCAAAACACCAACCTTGTATAATTTAAAGGGCCTTAGATTCCTTGGGCATGGTGGTAGCTTTAGTTCTGTCAGAGATGTAATTATGTATAAAAATAATGGCGTATCAGAAAATATCGAAGTTCCAGAAGAAAATTTAGACCCCTTATTTATTCCGTTAGGCCTAACAGAGATGGAGATAGACCAATTAACTGACTTTGTAGAAATAAGTCTTTACGATAACAATCTAGAACGATACGTACCCGAAAGCCTACCAACGGGAGCATGTTTTCCAAACGCAGACCAACAATCTAAAATAGACATGGACTGCCTGTAAATTAAGGTCTATTCATATAATACACAAAACCCAAATAGTTTATCTATTTGGGTTTTGTGTTTTATATATAGTTTTAAAACTACAGCTCCAGAGCTTTCTTTACGTTATCATCCATTAGTAATTCCTGAGGGTTTTCTAATGCTTCTTTTACAGCCACTAAAAATCCAACAGATTCCTTACCGTCTATGATACGGTGATCATAAGAAAGCGCTACATACATAATTGGGGCAATTGCAATAGCTCCGTCACGTACAATTGGTCTTTCTACTATATTGTGCATTCCTAAAATAGCACTTTGAGGTGGGTTAATTATAGGGGTAGATAACATAGAACCAAATACACCGCCGTTGGTAATGGTGAAAGTTCCGCCAGTCATTTCATCTACAGTAATTTCACCTTCTCTAGCTCTTATGGCTAAACGTTTCACCTCAGCCTCTACACCTCTAAAAGTTAAGTTTTCAGCATTTCTTATTACTGGAACCATTAATCCTTTAGGTCCAGATACGGCAATACTTATATCACAGAAATCATATGAAAGCATCTCCTTACCATCTATCATAGAATTTACAGAAGGGTACATTTCCAAAGCACGTACAACAGCCAAAGTGAAGAAAGACATAAACCCTAAACCAACACCATGTTTTCCTTTAAAAGTTTCTTTATATTCCTTTCTCAAAGTAAAAATTGGTGACATATCTACCTCGTTAAACGTAGTAAGCATTGCTGTTTCATTCTTTACTTGAACCAAACGCTCAGCTACTTTTCTACGCAACATAGAAAGTTTAGATCTAGTCTCTCCTCTAGCCCCTCCGGTCACTGGAGAGCCCATGGAAGGATTTGCTTTTACAGCATCGTCCTTTGTAATTCGACCATCTCTACCTGTTCCTTTTACTGCTGATGTAGAAACTCCTTTTTCATCCAATATTTTCTTCGCTGCTGGAGAAGCACTTCCTGTAGCATAGGATGTTTTAGCATCTGGAGCTTTCTCTATTGGTGCTTTAGCAGGAGTTGCTACCTCTTTTTTAGGTGCTTCCGCTTTTGCTTCAGAACCACTTTCTGGCTTTGCTCCACTCGTATCTATCAAACAAACAACAGCACCTACCTCTACCGCATCACCAACTTCAGCTTTTAAAGTGATAATACCAGCAGCTTCTGCAGGTAACTCTAATGTTGCCTTATCCGAATCTACTTCAGCTATCGCTTGGTCTTTTTCTACATAGTCACCATCTTCAACCAACCATTCTGCAATCTCTACCTCTGTAATGGATTCTCCCGGCGAGGGAACTTTCATTTCTAGAATCATTATTTCTAATTTGATATTTTACTTCTTACTCTTTCTTTGTGTCATATTGTCTTTGGTCTTATCAAAAACAAAATCTATAACTTGCTGGTGCCTTGCTTTAGAACGTACCGAGCTACCAGCAGCTGGCGCAGCATAAAATCTTCTTGACGCTATCCTAAATTTATGAGCTTCTTTGAAATGCATTAACAAATGACTCCATGCACCCATGTTTCTTGGCTCTTCCTGAGCCCAAACTAAATCGTCTGCGTTTTTATACTTTTTAATTAGAGTAAGCATTTGCTCTTCTGGCAATGGAAATAACTGCTCCACTCTTACCAAAGCAACATCTTCACGCTGCAAAGATTCCCGCTCTGCTAATAAATCATAATAAAATTTACCTGTACAGAATACTAAGGTTTTTACATTTTTAATATCGGAAGCAACATCATCAATCACTTCTTGAAAGCTTCCGTTCGCTAAATCTCCTACTTTAGAAACTGCCTTAGGATGCCTTAATAAACTCTTAGGAGTAAATATAATAAGTGGCTTCCTATAGTTAACTTTCATTTGTCGTCTTAGGATATGGAACATTTGAGCAGGCGTTGTAACATCTGCAATAAACATATTATCCTTTGCACAAAGCTGCAAATAACGCTCCATTCTAGCTGAAGAATGTTCTGCTCCTTGACCTTCATAACCATGCGGCAATAGCATGACTAATCCATTCTGCAACTTCCACTTATCTTCTGCAGCAGAAATATACTGATCAATCATTATTTGGGCTCCATTGCTAAAGTCACCAAATTGAGCTTCCCAAATCGTTAAGGTATTTGGACTTGCCATAGCGTATCCATAATCAAACCCAACCACGCCATATTCAGACAATAGTGAATTATAAATCTGGAATTTACCTTGCTTTTCAGATAAATGATTTAACAATAAAACTTCCTCTTCACTCTCCTCTACCTTCATTACTGCGTGCCGATGCGAAAAAGTACCTCTCTCTACATCTTGCCCAGACATTCTTACATCAAAACCTTCTTGCAACAAAGTACCATAAGCTAAAAGTTCTCCCATAGCCCAATCTAGCGTATCTGTCTCAAAGAACATCTTTCTGCGATCATTGACTAGTTTTTCTACTTTACGTAAAAACTTTTTCCCTTCAGGTAACTGAGTTAGAACTTTAGCAACAGAAGTTAAATTTTCCTTCTCATAGGTAGTATTTACCTTCTCCATCATCTCCCATTCACGCACATTGGAAAAACCTTTCCATTCGTCTGCCATGAACGGCGTAATTTCCGTTTTATCTTCTTTTCTAGAATCCTCTAACTTTTCTTCTAAAGCATCTTTGTAATCCTGCTCTAATTGCGCTACATGACCATCATTAATAACACCTTCAGATATCAATCGTTCTGCATATATATCCCTAGGGTTCTTATGCTTTGCTATTGCTTTATATAATTTAGGCTGAGTAAATCGAGGCTCATCACCTTCATTGTGCCCATACTTTCTATAACCTAGCAAATCTATAAACACATCTCTTCCAAATCGCATTCTATACTCTAATGCAAATAACGAAGCATGTACTACCGCTTCAGCATCATCAGAATTAACATGTAACACAGGACTTAAAGTAACCTTTGCAACGTCTGTACAATATGTAGATGATCTTGCATCTAAATAATTGGTAGTAAAACCTATTTGATTATTCACTACTATGTGTATAGTACCTCCGGTTTTATAACCGTCTAAATTTGCCATTTGAACCATCTCATATACCAAGCCCTGTCCTGCAATAGCGGCATCTCCATGCACAACTATAGGCAGTACTTTTGAAAAATCATCTTGATAATAAGCATCTTGTTTTGCTCTAGCAATACCTTCAACTACTGCACCCACAGTCTCCAAGTGAGATGGATTGGGAGCAATATTCATTTTTATCTTAGTACCATTGTCCGACATACGATCAGAAGTCCATCCTAAATGGTATTTTACATCACCATCAAAAATCTCTTGCTCATAATCCTTACCATCAAATTCGCTGAAAATATCTTTGGCAGATTTTCCAAAAATATTGGTTAGAACGTTAAGCCTTCCTCTATGAGCCATACCCATAACAAATTGCTTAACTCCCATCTCAGCAGCCTTTTCTACTATGGCATCTAGGCCAGGTATTAACGACTCGTTACCTTCTAATGAGAAGCGTTTTTGCCCCACGTACTTTGTATGCAAAAACCCTTCGAAGGAAACGGCTTGATTTAATTTTTTTAGAATATGCTTTTTCTGGTCTGTAGAAAATTTTGGATGATTGTCATTTACGTTAATCCAATCTTGTATCCACTTAACACGTTCAGGCTTTCGAATGTACATGTACTCCACACCAATAGCATCACAATAAATACTAGTTAAATGTGTGATAATTTGCTGCAATGTACTTGGACCAATACCAATTATATCACCTGCATTGAAAACAGTGCTTAGATCCGATTGTACAAGACCAAAATTTTCTATTTCTAAAGTAGGAACATACTGCCTACGCTCTCTAACAGGGTTAGTTTCTGTGAAGAGATGCCCCCTGCTGCGGTAGCCATCTATTAACCGTATAACCTGAAATTCTTTTTGCAGGGACTGAGGCATTTCAACTTCATTCCCATTAACTATAGAGGTAATGCGTTCGTCATCTAAATCTAGCTCATCCGATGCGCTTTCCATGCCAAAATCAAAACCTTGAAAAAAGGCTCTCCAACTTGGTTCTACACTGTCTGGATTTACTAAATACTTATCATATAACTCCGAAAAAAACGAGGTATGCGCGGTATTTAAAAAGGAATATTTATCCATGAATTACTTTCTGTATCTTTAGAATAAACTTTATCAAAAATACAACATTTACAATATCTAAAGTAA
>CALHVP010000031.1 GCA_938038975.1 uncultured Maribacter sp.
TACTACCCAGAAAGTAATGTAAAAGAAATTGCGAAAGGTTTTAGAGATCAACAAATTCCTTGTGATGCCATTTATTTGGATATTGATTACATGGATGGTTTCCGCTGCTTTACATGGGATAAAAAGCTTTTTCCGGATCCCAAACGAATGATTAAGGAATTGGAAGCCGATGGCTTTAAAACTGTGGTCATGATTGATCCGGGAATTAAGATAGATAGAGAATATTGGATTTATAAGGAAGCCTTGGAAAAAGGGTATTTCTGTAGAAGAGGAGACGGACCATTAATGACCGGTAAAGTATGGCCAGGAGAATGTAATTTTCCGGACTTTACCAATCCAGAAGTTCGTGAATGGTGGGCTGAGCTATATAAAGAGTTTATGTCGGACTTAGGCGTACATGCTGTTTGGAATGATATGAATGAACCTGCTGTTATGGAGGTTCCGTCCAAAACTGCCCCTTTAGACACAAGACATGATTATGATGGGCACCCATGTACGCATAGAAAGGCACACAACGTGTATGGTATGCAAATGGTCAGGGCTACTTATGAAGGTGTTAAGAAATACGTATATCCAAAAAGACCTTTTGTAATAACAAGAGCCGCTTTCGCAGGAACGCAACGTTATTCGTCAACTTGGACAGGCGATAATGTAGCTACTTGGGAGCACTTGTGGATTGCGAATGTACAAATGCAGCGCATGTGCATGAGTGGTTATTCTTTTGTTGGATCTGATATTGGAGGATTTGCAGAACAACCAAATGGAGAACTTTTCGCAAGATGGATGCAATTGGGTATTTTTCATCCTTTTTGTAGAGTCCATTCAAGTGGTGATCATGGTGATCAGGAGCCTTGGTCATTTGGTACAGAGATTACAGATATAGTACGTAAGTTCATAGAAATACGATATCAATTACTACCGTATTTATATACTATGTTTTATAAGTATAGTAAAGACCAATTACCAATGCTGCAATCCTTGGTTCTATTTGATCAAGAGGACACGCAAACACATTTTAGAACAGACGAGTTTATTTTTGGACAACAGATATTAGTATGCCCTATTCAGGAACCTAATGCGAAAGGAAGAAGAATGTATATACCTAGAGGTAAGTGGTATGATTTTTGGACTGATGAGGTTACAGAAGGAGGAAAGGAACGTTGGGTTACTGCTGATTTGGACAAAGTGCCTATTTTTATAAAAGAAGGAGCTATTATCCCTAAATATCCAGTGCAGCAATATGTAGGTGAGGTGCAAATTAAAGAACTTATTTTAGATACCTATTTTATATTGGGTACTGAAACCTCTGAAGTGTATGAAGATGCTCAAGACGGATATGATTATAAGAAAGGTAGATATTCTTTACGTAATTTTAAATTGACCGGAAAAGAAAAATCGATAACTGTACAGCAGTTCAAAGATGGTAGTTTTGTAACGGAATACGATACCTTAAAGTTTAATCTCCATGGTTTGCCTTTTGCTATTGATAAAATTTTGGTAGATAATGAGGAGGTATCCATAAAATCGGTTAAACCAAATGGAGAACAAAGCTTACACATAGATAAAAACTTTACGGTATTGTATATTACGGGAAAATAATATTTTTCGTACTTTACCATAACTAAACACTATTAAAATGAAAAAAATACTATTAATACTTGCGCTTTTCTTAGGAGTTTCTGCATGTAAGGTAAATCCTTTTACAGGCCAGAAAACACTTAATTTTTACCCTAACAGTCAAATTTTTCCAACTGCCTTTGCGCAGTACGATCAATTTCTTGGGGAGAATAAAGTACTAACTGGTACAGCAGAATCGCATATGATTACAAGGACAGGGCAGCGAATATCTGCGGCTGCAGAACGATGGTTAACAGCTAACGGATATCCTGGCTATTTAAGTGATTACAAATGGGAATATAATTTAGTGGATAATGAGGCTGTAAACGCATGGTGTATGCCAGGTGGAAAGATTGTTTTTTATACAGGAATATTACCAATAACACAGTCCGAAACTGGTGTTGCTGTCGTAATGGGTCATGAAGTAGCTCATGCCTTAGCGGATCATGGAGCACAACGTATGAGTGCAGGTACGTTGCAGCAAGTTGGTGCAGTTGCCGGTAACGTAGCGATTAAGGACCCACAAAAGAGGGAGATGTTTAACCAAGCTTATGGTATTGGATCACAAGTTGGCCTAATGCTTCCTTTTAGTCGTGGTCACGAAACTGAAGCTGATCGTATTGGATTACAAATTATGGCAATTGCTGGTTACAATCCTTACGAAGCTGCGGAATTATGGAAAAGAATGAAAGCAAATAGTGGGGGCGAAGCACCGCCGGAATTTATGAGTACTCACCCTTCTAATGATACAAGAATTAATAATTTAGCAGCATGGGCACCAGAAGCTGCCGCTGAGGCTGCTAAATTTGGAATTACAGAATTTAAGTAAAATCTAATACTCGTTTTATCGTATCTTGAAAGCCGTTCTTATTTTAGGAACGGCTTTTATTTTATACTATGACCAAAATTATACCAGCTAAGGGAAGCAAAAAATTATTGAATGCGTGGGCATTTTACGATTGGGCCAATTCCGTATATGCACTTACCATAGCATCTTCTATTTTCCCTATTTTTTATTCCTCACTCTTTACAACTGATGATGAGTTAGTTCATGCTTTTGGTTATGATATGAAACCGACGGTTCTTATAGAAATAATTACGGCGTTTACATTCCTAGTGGTAGCTATACTGTCACCTATTCTTTCTGGAGTAGCAGATTACGTAGGGAATAAGAAAACTTTTATGAAGTTTTTTTGCTATGTAGGAGGTACTGGATGTATTGGTTTATATTGGTTCAGCCTAGATAACATACACCTAAGTGTTCTCTTTTATTTTATGGGCTTAATTGGGTATTGGGGTAGTTTAGTTTTTTATAATTCTTATTTGCCAGATATCGCTTTTGAGGAGCAACAGGATAGCATTAGTGCTAAAGGTTTCTCTATGGGGTATATTGGCAGTGTTTTCCTCTTGTTAGTTAACCTATCTATGGTAATGAATCCACAATGGTTTGGTTTTGATATAGGCACTACTGATGCAGCACTAAATATGGCAAAAGTAGAAGCAATGAAGATTTCGTTTATTACCGTAGGATTGTGGTGGATGACTTTTAGTCAATATACCTTCTATGTATTGCCAAAAGGGGTGGGTACGGTACATAAAGTAACTAAAGATGTATTGTTTAATGGATTTCGTGAACTCAAATCAGTTTGGGCGCAATTGAAGCAGAATTTACCCCTAAAAAGATATCTAGCTGCATTTTTTGTGTTTAGTATGGCAGTACAGACGATTATGTTAATGGCTGTATATTTTGGTGAAAAAGAAATAGGTTGGACTAGTGATAGCGAAAAGACTACCGGTTTAATTATTAGTATTCTAGTAATACAACTTGTAGCTGTGGTTGGTGCAGTTCTTACTTCAAGGGCTTCTGCAAAGTTTGGTAATATTAGGACACTAATCGTAGTGAATGCCATTTGGTTGTGTCTTTGTTTTTATGCCTATTTTATGAAGTCTCCTATGCAGTTTTATATAGCTGCAGGATTCGTAGGACTTGTGATGGGTGGTGTCCAAGCACTAGCCAGATCAACATATTCAAAGTATTTACCGGATACAGATGATAGCACTTCTTATTTTAGTTTTTATGATGTAGCAGAGAAAATAGGAATTGTAATAGGTATGGTAATTTTTGCTGTAGTAGACCACATTAGTGGCATGCGCTACGCCATACTATTTTTATTCTTGTTCTTTTTAGTTGGTATTTTGTTATTACTTCGAGTACCAAATAAAAAGTCCCTTTAAAAAAAAGGGACTCTTCTGGTTATTGATTGTTCGCTATTTTGATTTTATCCTTTAGAAATATCTCCAGACCCTGAGGTCTTAGTATCGAGCTTTTCTGGATTACCTTTATAAGTAATATCTCCAGAACCACTTACTCTTGCTGTTAACCTCTTATTTGCAGTTACCTTAATGTCTGCCGAGCCAGAAACCGTAGCTTCTACATTATCTGCCTCTAGTTCAAAAGCTTTGA
The DNA here is from genome assembly GCA_938038975.1 of uncultured Maribacter sp. Lineage (GTDB taxonomy): Bacteria > Bacteroidota > Bacteroidia > Flavobacteriales > Flavobacteriaceae > Maribacter. The sequence goes on from CALHVP010000031.1 coordinate 4,082, forward strand.
TGTCACCACTTCCAGATATAGATGCGAAAAAATCCGTAGTATTTCCACTAAAAGTAATATCTCCAGAACCAGACATTCTCGCGCCAACCGAATTGGTGTCTATATCTAAAGTAATATCACCTGAACCCGACATGGCAGTCTCCAATTTTTCAGCTTTAATTCTTGTTTTTCCTACAATATCACCTGATCCTGATAATGAAATGGAACTAACACTTTCTACAGGTACGGTTATTCGTATGCCGCTATTCCAATTGGAAGGTTTAAGGTTTACATTCTTCTCTGTCTTAATAATCAGTTTACCATTCTTAACTTCTGTAGTAATATATTCTAATAAATTTGATTCTCCTTCCAAAGTCAATTGACCTTCTTTTCCATCAACTAAATCTACATCAAACCATCCTGAAACTGCTATCTCATCATAACCATTGGTTGATCTTTCGATTGTTACTTTTTCTCCATTCCCTTTAATCTTCTTACCCCATTGCGCAGAACAGGATGCCGTTATTGCTAAGACTAGGGTTAATACTATCGCTTTTTTCATTTTGATTGATTTTAGATTGATTTAATTATTATTTTTTAGTAAAGCTAATACCTCCGTACTCACTGTTGAGTGTTATTTTATTGCCACTGTTGGGGCTACCGTAATAACCTTCATAATGTTTTGATGTCGATTTTTCGGTACTAATATTAATTTCGAAATCGTCTTTGCCACTTACGCCCGAATAACTGGTAGTAATATCAAAATCAAAATTGTAGTTGGAGTTATACCCTATTTTAGTTCCTGTGTAATCCGTCCTAATGGATACATTTCCCGCGTCCGCAGCAAGTTCTTCAATTCTAATAGAACCGTAGTCTGCATTAATATCTACATTCCCGTGAATAATACCCATTTTAACGGTTATGTAATCCCCGTTTCCTTTAACATTATTTGCTTCACCAATAGCCAAATTACCGTAGTCACTGGTATATTCTAAATTTTCCATTTTATCTATTGAGGCATTGGTATAATCAGTGTTGATTATTAAATTTCCTGCTTTTTCAATAGTAAAACCAGAATAGTCTGCTCTAATCTCACCACTATTAATGTAGCCAATTGTAGACTTTGATGTGTAATCAAAGTTTAGTTGATTATTTCTTCCATGTAATTCACCAATTTCTAGCCTTCCATAGTCACAATTTATCTTTGCATGGCCGTCTATACGATCTAAGATAATATTGCCGTAGTCGTTATCTAGATTAACGCTATTTTTAATGGGAATCTTTATCGTGTAGTTAATTTGCATATTCACATTGTTGTTCTTTCCCCAGTTCCAACCCCAACTACTATTTTTTTGTCCGTATGTAGTTTTGGCATACACAAGACTGCTACTGGCTTCAAAATCTACTGATATTTGATTTAGTTTTTCTTGAACTTTCTCCTCGTTATTGCCATTAGTTTTGATATGAACCTCAATAACTATTCTATTTTCGTTCCAAGAAGTAATGTTCAGATTACCATAGTTATTATTAACTTTAAGTAAGGCATCTGCATTTACTTTAAACTCTTTTTTAATGGTTTTTTCTTTAGTGTGTTTACCATTAAGTTTATCGTTGTTAGCTGTTGTTATCATTGGGCTAAGCACAAGCAATAACAGTGTGTATTTATAGAGTATAGTTCGCATCATTATAGTTTTTTAAATTTTTAATGTCTTCAATTTGTTCAAGTACATCGTTTAATAAATCAATTCTGGTTTGAAAGTTAGTAATCATGGCGCTTAATAATAATTTACTATTACCTCCTGCCACTAAATCCTTTTCCAAATTAGTATAATTGGCTTCTAGGTTTTTAAGCTGTATCATCGTGTCCGAAATTATTTTTTGTGTTTCTGGACTGTTTTCGGCATTCAGTTCAGTTATTTGGTCTTCTATAAGACTAGCAAAATAGAACTGAGAATTAGAAATTTCGGGAGAAACTTTGGCTACTTGTTCTTCAATTGATGGTGTTTGATTTAAAAGACCAATACTAACAACCGCTAATATGGCTATTGAAGCTGCTATGGAGAACAGTTTCTTCCAAGATGGTTTTTCTGCGGCTGCTATTGAGGTGTCGTTAGTGCTACTCAATTTTTCCAAGAAACGATCTTGATGACCACTTTGCGGTTCCTTTTCGTTAAATGAACCTTCTAAGTTTTTAAATAATATTTCTATATCATCTTTTTCCATCAACCTGTAATTAGCATTTTATTTCTTAAACTTTCCTTCGCTCTAGATATAGTAGTGCGACAATTCGCATAACTAATATTCATGATTTTACTTATTTCTTCATAATCATACCCTTCTATTAAAAATAAGGTCAAAGAAACTCTGTAATTATCTTTTAAGCGGTTCATGGTCTCCATCACTTTTTGAGCCTTCTGTTCTGTAAACGCATGATCCGAAGTAATTCCGTTATTATCTTCGACCTTGTATAGAATATCATCCAATGCAACTTCATTTTTTTTCCGTTGCTTTTTGTAATGATAAATACTGTTGTTAATAACAATTCGTTTTAGCCAGGCTCCAAAGCTCACTTCTGCTTTAAATGTGTGAAGTTTTGTAAATGCATTTAAAAACGATTCTTGCATCACATCCTCCGCTTCTGCGCTATCCTTTACAATACGTATAGCCGTGTTGTACATGGCCTTATAATACCTATTGTAAACTTCTAGCTGCGCACTCTGCTTTCCTTGTTTACACGATTGTAATAACTCGTCAATATGTACTTCTTTTTGGCTCAAAAAAGTGATTGGTTTGTTTTATAGATGACTTAAGTTACGGATTGTTACAGTTTGCTTGAAAATTTTTAAATTATTTTAAGCTTGCTACTCTTTTCTAATGATGTAGTTGTTTAGGCATAACTTATAAACCATGTTGGCATAAGAATTGAAATAGCAAAGTAGATTAGGGTCCTTAGCTTTATAATATGAGGTAGTTAGAAGGATATCCTGCTTTTAAAACAAATTATTAAATTAAATTTTCTGCCACTTTAGTGACAGAATGACCGATATATATAAATGGGAGATTCTAAATTTTCAAATTTTGACAACATGTCTTTACAAAGTATTGATGATGAGGCTGAGTTGATTCCTTTACTTACTGCAGAGGACGAAGAACAAATGAACGGAGAAACATTACCGGAAACCTTACCTATTTTACCGTTACGTAATACGGTATTATTTCCAGGAGTAGTTATTCCTATTACTGCTGGTAGAGACTCATCTATACAATTAATAAAGGATGCTAACAGCGGCAATAAGGTAATTGGGGTAGTCTCTCAAAAGGATGAAGAAACAGAAAATCCAGAGATTAAAGATATAAATACCTTAGGCACAGTTGCACGTATTTTACGCGTATTGCAAATGCCAGACGGGAATACAACTGTAATTATTCAAGGTAAAAAGCGATTTGAAATAGCAGAAGTACTTACTAGAAAGCCATATTTTACAGCTACTGTTCGTGAAACGACTGAAGTTAGGCCAGAACCTAACAATGGTGAGTTTATGGCTATTATAGAATCTATTAAAGATTTATCCTTAAAGATTATTAAGGATAATCCAAACATACCTAGTGAGGCTTCTTTTGCTATTAAAAATATACAGAGCGATTCGTTTCTTATAAACTTTGTGTCATCCAATCTTAATTTAGATGTTAAAGCAAAGCAGGAATTGTTGGAGATAAGTGATCTTCAAGAACGTGCTTTGGCTACGCTTAAGTATATGAATGTTGAGATGCAAAAATTGGAATTGAAGAATGACATACAATCCAAGGTTCGCAGTGATTTAGATCAACAACAACGTGAATACTTTTTACACCAACAGATGAAGACCATTCAAGAAGAACTTGGAGGTGTTTCTCATGATGACGAGTTGGAAGAAATGCGTGTAAAGTCTAAGAAGAAGAAATGGGGTAAAAAGGTTAAAGATCACTTTAATAAGGAATTGTCCAAAATGCAACGGATGAATCCTCAAGTGGCAGAATATTCTATACAAAGGAACTATTTAGAACTTTTCTTGGATTTACCATGGAACGAATTTTCTAAGGATAAGTTTGATCTAAAACGCGCTGAGCGTATTTTAGATAGAGATCATTATGGACTTGAAGATGTAAAGCGAAGAATTATAGAGTATTTAGCAGTTTTGAAATTACGTAATGATATGAAATCTCCAATTTTATGTCTTTATGGACCTCCAGGAGTAGGTAAAACTTCTCTAGGTAAGTCAGTTGCCGAGGCTTTAGGACGAGAGTATGTGCGCATATCCTTAGGTGGTTTACGTGACGAAGCAGAAATTAGAGGTCATAGAAAAACGTATATTGGGGCTATGCCAGGAAGAATTGTCCAAAGCCTTAAGAAGGCAGGTACATCTAATCCTGTGTTTATACTAGATGAGATAGATAAGTTGTCTAATAGTCATCAAGGGGACCCTTCCTCTGCTATGCTGGAGGTTCTTGATCCAGAACAGAATAGTGAGTTTTATGATAATTTCTTGGAAATGGGCTACGACCTTTCTAAGGTTATGTTTATCGCAACGGCTAATAATTTGGGAAGCATACAGCCAGCGTTAAGAGATCGGATGGAAATTATAAATGTTAGTGGCTATACAATTGAAGAAAAAGTTGAAATTGCCAAAAAGCATTTACTTCCTAAACAGTTAACAGAACACGGTTTAAATACTACCCATCTCAAAATTGGAAAACCGCAATTAGAAAAAATTGTTGAGGGTTATACTCGAGAATCTGGGGTTCGTTCTTTAGAAAAACAAATAGCCAAAATGGTCCGTTACGCTGCAAAATCTATAGCCATTGAAGAGGAGTATGATATAAAAGTTAGTAATGAAGATATTATTAAGGTATTAGGAGCTCCAAAAATGGAGCGTGATAAATACGAGAATAATGAGGTTGCCGGTGTAGTTACTGGATTGGCATGGACTAGTGTTGGAGGTGATATATTATTTATTGAATCTATTTTATCAAAAGGAAAGGGTACGCTTAGTATTACTGGTAATTTAGGGAAGGTGATGAAAGAATCTGCTACCATAGCTATGGAGTATATAAAATCTAATGCAGAGCGGTTTGGATTAGATGCTGATATGTTTGAGAAATATAATGTTCATATCCATGTACCTGAAGGTGCTACACCTAAAGACGGCCCAAGTGCTGGTATAACAATGCTTACATCTTTAATTTCTTTGTTTACGCAAAGAAGGGTGAAGAAGAGTTTGGCAATGACAGGAGAGATTACTTTACGTGGCAAGGTGCTTCCTGTTGGAGGAATAAAAGAAAAGATATTAGCAGCAAAACGTGCTAGAATCAAAGAGATTATACTGTGTTCGGATAATGAAAGGGATATAAAAGAGATTAAAGAAGATTACTTAAAAGGACTAACTTTTCATTATGTGAAGGATATGCATGAAGTAATAGATATAGCTTTAACTCAAACAAAAGTAAAGAACGCAAAGAAGCTTTAAATAGAAATAGCTGTTCACTCAAGTTTAGTCAGAATCTATTTGTTATTTTTATGGAACTGCTACAAATTCAGTAAAAATGAGAAAAATTACTATAGCTATTGACGGATTTTCATCTACAGGTAAAAGTACCTTAGCCAAGCAACTAGCAAAGGCCTTGGGATACATTTATGTGGACACCGGTGCTATGTACAGAGCTATAACTTTGTTTGCAATGCAGAATGGATTCATTTCAGCAAGCTCTGAGAATATTGAAGGTTTAGTAGAACAGCTCACAAATATTAATTTAAAGTTCGTTTTTAATGAGAGTCTGGGATTTTCTGAAATGTACCTTAATGACGAAAATGTAGAAAAGGAGATACGTACGCTAGAGGTATCTAGAAATGTGAGTAGAATAGCAGAAATTGAGCAGGTGCGAATCAAATTAGTGGATTTGCAGCAGAAAATGGGAGTTGAGAAGGGAATTGTAATGGATGGTCGTGATATAGGAACCGTTGTTTTTCCAGATGCTGAACTTAAGATTTTTATGACTGCATCTCCTGAAAAAAGGGCCTATAGAAGATATAAAGAGTTGCTGGATCGTGGCGATAAGGTTACTTATGAGGATGTTCTTGAGAATGTAGAAAAGAGAGATTATATAGATTCACATAGAGAATTTTCTCCATTGAAACGAGCAACTAACGCTGTTGGATTCGATAATAGTGATATGGGTTTAAAAGAACAGTTTGAGCGAATGCATAACCATGCGCTAAGGGTTATTATGAAAGAAGCATAATTTCTACAGGACAGATTTACAAATAGTAAAAGGATTTAAAATAAAAATGCCGCTGAAATTTCAGCGGCATTTTCTAATTTTAAACTTAATATCTTATGGATTTGGAATAACCAAAACCTGGTCTGGATGAATTACATCAGCACTTTTAAGAATGTTTGTATTTGCTTCAAAAATCTTGTTGTATTTCATTGCATCACCATAGTAGTGCTTAGAAATCTTACTTAATGATTCTCCACTTGATACAGTATGTCTGTGATAAACAGAATCATCCGTTACAGATATATTTGCTTTTATGTCAGAAGCATTATCGCCTCCTAATGCTTTAATTTTATCCCAAATCAAATCCTTCTCGTAAGGTGTATTTGCTTCACCTTTTATTTTAAGAACATTACCTTCTTCGGTTACGTTACCATTTTTGATTCCTAATTGCTCACCAAGGTCTAAAACCCCTTGATACTTTGCTTTAACACTCATACTATTTATTTTATTTAACGGTTAATATTGTATTCCACAATATAGTAATATTTATGGCAAATAAACTTAAAAAAATGCTAAACTAAACAGGTTTTTTATCTTGGTTATAAAATGTGTTTGTCATTAAGGATATATATTGTATTTTTGCACACCTTTTTTACGGCAATATATAGAGCAAAAAAGGGATAGATAAAAAAATAACATAACAACTTCTACAATAGCCGTTTAGCTCTAGATGTAATTGTAGAATACAAATTTATAATCAGCAAATGGCTGAAGACAAAACAACAGCTCCTGCAGAAGAATCTGTAGAAGCAACACAAGCGCAAGTGGTGGAGACACCAAAGCAAGACCCTCAAGAATTTTTAGAAAACTTTAATTGGGAAAAATACGAGCAAGGAATTGAGCGTGTGGACGATTCTAAACTTAAAGAATTCGAACAATTAGTTGCAGAAAATTTTGTAGATACTGCAGATGAGGAAGTCGTAACTGGAACAGTAGTTTATATTACTGATAGGGAGGCGATAATTGATATCAATGCTAAATCTGAAGGGGTAATATCCTTAAATGAATTTCGCTATAACCCAGGTTTAAAAGTTGGGGATAAAGTAGAAGTTCTTATTGATATTCGTGAAGATAAAAGTGGACAATTGGTTCTTTCGCACAGAAAGGCACGTACAATTATGGCTTGGGACCGTGTAAACGCAGCTCATGACAAAGAGGAAATTGTAAGTGGTTTTGTAAAATGCAGAACTAAAGGTGGTATGATCGTTGATGTTTTTGGAATTGAGGCATTCTTGCCAGGTTCTCAAATTGATGTGAAGCCAATTCGCGATTACGATCAGTATGTAAACAAAACAATGGAATTCAAGGTGGTTAAAATTAACCATGAATTTAAAAATGTTGTTGTTTCTCATAAAGCACTTATCGAAGCTGATATTGAAGAGCAGAAGAAAGAAATCATTAGCCAATTAGAAAAAGGACAAGTATTAGAAGGTGTTGTTAAAAACATAACTTCTTACGGTGTCTTTATTGATCTTGGAGGTGTTGATGGTCTTGTTCATATTACTGATCTTTCTTGGAGCAGAATCAATCACCCGAACGAGGTTGTTGAATTAGATCAGAAATTAAACGTTGTAATTCTTGATTTTGATGAAAACAAATCTAGAATTCAACTAGGTCTTAAGCAATTAGAGAAGCATCCTTGGGAAGCACTAAGTGATGAAATCAAAATTGGAGATAAAGTTAAAGGTAAAGTTGTAGTTATAGCTGACTACGGCGCGTTTATCGAAGTTGTTGAAGGTGTTGAAGGATTAATACACGTTTCTGAAATGTCTTGGTCTACGCATTTACGTTCCGCACAGGATTTCGTAAAAGTTGGTGATGAGGTAGAAGCAGTGGTATTGACATTGGATCGTGAAGATCGTAAGATGTCATTAGGTATTAAGCAATTAACTCCAGATCCATGGACAGATATTACAACTAAATATCCTGTAGGTTCTAAGCATAGCGGTATCGTTAGAAACTTCACCAATTTTGGTGTGTTTGTAGAACTAGAAGAAGGTATAGATGGTTTAATTTATATCTCTGACCTTTCTTGGACTAAGAAAATCAAGCATCCTTCGGAATTTACCAATGTTGGTGATACCTTAGAGATAGAGGTTTTAGAATTAGATGTTGAAGGACGTAAGTTAAGCTTAGGTCACAAGCAGACTACTGATAACCCTTGGGATAAGTATGAAGAGCAATTTGCTTTAGGTACTGTTCACACTGCTACGATTACTGATATAGTTGATAAAGGCGCTACAATAGACTTTAACGAGGATATTACAGCATTTATTCCACAACGTCACTTAGAAAAAGAAGACGGTAAGAAACTAACGAAAGGCGATGAAGCAGAATTCAAAATTATTGAGTTCAATAAAGACTTTAAGCGTGTAGTAGCTAGTCATACTGCTATCTTTAGAGAAGAAGAGCAACGTAATGTAAAGGCGGCTGTCAAAAGACAAGCGGCTAGTTCAGACGAAGCTAAAACAACTCTAGGTGATGCTAACGATGCGTTACAAGCATTAAAGGATAAAATGGAAGCAGCTGATTCTAAAAAGAAGAAGTAAACTTTTATTTATATTTTATATAAGCCCTGACCATTTTTGGTCGGGGCTTTTTTTTTAAAATAAACTGTTCAAGAATATTTGAATGAATTCCCTACTTTTGTGTTGCTAAATGTGCGAAGGATTATTATGGGTCAAAAAGTTTTACTCTCCTCGAAAGAAATCAATATCATTCTACATCGCTTGGCCTGTCAATTGCTTGAAAATCATCTAGATTTTAAAAATACTGTCTTAATAGGGCTTCAGCCGCGTGGAATATTTTTAGCGCAAAGACTCTGTAAGATTTTACAGGAGGAATATAATGTTAAACATATAGATGTTGGCGTGTTAGATATCACCTTTTACAGAGATGATTTCAGAAGAAGTGATAAGCCTTTGGAAGCGACTAAAACTAAAATTAATTTTCTTATTGAGGATAAAAATGTTGTTTTGATAGATGACGTTTTATATACTGGGCGGAGTATTAATGCGGCACTAACCGCTTTACAATCGTTCGGGAGACCTTCAGAAGTAGAATTATTAGCTTTAATAGATCGCAGATTCAGTAGGCACCTGCCTATACAGCCTAATTATAGAGGAAGGCAAGTAGATGCAATTGATGGAGAAAAAGTAAAAGTAATGTGGAAGGAAAATGAAGGAGAAGATATTATTTATTTGATTAATAGATAGCAAATGAGCGAGCTGAGTGTAAATCACTTGTTGGGAATTAAATACCTAAAGGAGTCGGATATTCAACTCATTTTTGAAACCGCAGATCATTTTAAAGAGGTGATTAATAGGTCTATAAAGAAAGTTCCGTCTTTAAGAGATATTACAATAGCCAATATCTTCTTTGAAAATAGTACAAGAACCAAATTATCTTTTGAGCTTGCGGAGAAACGTTTATCTGCGGATGTCATAAATTTTTCTGCAAGTCAATCCTCCGTAACCAAAGGAGAGACCCTTATAGATACGGTGAACAACATCCTATCCATGAAAGTGGACATGGTAGTAATGAGACATCCTAACCCTGGGGCAGGAATTTTTCTTTCTAAACATGTTTCTGCTTCTATTATAAACGCAGGTGATGGGGCACATGAACACCCAACACAAGCACTTTTAGATTCCTATTCAATACGAGAGCGCCTTGGAGATGTAGCGGGTAAAAATGTCGTAATTGTTGGTGATATTCTGCACTCTCGAGTTGCACTTTCAAATATATTCGCATTAAAACTTCAGGGAGCAAATGTTAAGGTTTGTGGACCTAAAACGCTACTCCCTAAATATGTTGAATCTTTGGGAGTTGGCGTAGAAATTAACTTGCGAAAAGCACTAGAATGGTGTGATGTGGCTAATATGCTACGTATTCAGAATGAACGTTTAGATATTAGTTACTTTCCTACTACACGGGAGTATACACAGCAGTTTGGAGTGAATAAGAAATTATTGGATAGTTTGGATAAGGAGATTGTAATTATGCACCCAGGTCCAATAAACAGAGGAGTGGAGATTACTAGTGATGTGGCAGATTCAAAACAGTCTATTATTTTGAACCAAGTTGAAAACGGGGTAGCCATTCGTATGGCGGTAATTTATTTATTGGCTTCTAAGATTAAACAATAATATTATGATTTTTGATAAGGAAGGAAATACATCAATTGTATACCAAGAAAAAATTTCGATTACTACTTTTCTTGACAATCTAAACAATGGGTATGATAAAGTGAAGGATGATAATTTAATTCTCAATCTTTTTTCTTTTGAAAAATTAATAGCTGGTGATGTTTTAGAATTTTTAGAGCTCTCTAGAAAACATAAAAAAAATGAAAAGTCATTTGTTATAGTTACTAATAAAGTTTCGTATAATGAAGTTCCAGAGGAGATTATGGTAACCCCTACGCTGCAAGAGGCAAAGGATATAATTGAAATGGAAGAAATAGAAAGGGACTTAGGCCTGTGAAATTGACAATTCTGGGCTGTTATGCGGCGACACCAAGAACATTAACTAATCCTACATCACAAGTTTTAGAGATTAGAAATCAGATGTTTTTAATAGATTGTGGGGAAGGTACGCAAGTGCAACTACGTAAGCACAAAATTAAATTCTCTAAAATCAATCATATTTTTATATCACATTTACATGGAGATCATTTTTTTGGTTTACCAGGTTTAATTTCTACTTTCAGATTACTAGGTAGAGATAAGGAACTGCATGTTTATGGGCCAAAAGGAATAAAGGAAGCAATAACATTATTGTTGAAACTTGGAGATTCTTGGACTAATTACCCCCTATATTTTCATGAGCTAACGTCTAAGAGCAGTGAAATTGTTTATGAAAATGATAAGCTAAGTGTGAAAACCATACCATTAAGTCATCGTGTGTATACCAATGGTTTTTTGTTTAAAGAAAAGTTGGGTGAGCGTAAGCTTAACATAGATTCCGTATCGGAATATGGAATCAACAAGGCTTATTTTCAGAATATAAAAAATGGTAAAGATGTTGTTTTAGATAATGGTGAAACTATAGCCAATAGTTTATTGTCATTTGACCCACCTAAATCTAAATCTTATGCTTTCTGCAGTGATACTGCGTATAAACCTGATATTATTCCAATAATCTCAGGTGTAGATATGTTGTATCATGAATCAACCTTTTTAGAATCGGAAGTACATTTAGCAGAAAAGACAAAACATGCTACAGCTAGGCAAGCCGCTCAAATTGCTAAGGATGCCAATATTGGTACTTTGGTGTTAGGCCATTATTCTACTAGGTACAAGTCTATTTCTTTATTTAAAGAGGAAGCTAAAGATATTTTTAAAAATGTTGAGCTAGCAGATGATGGTAAGACTTTTGAATTTTAAATAATTTTAAGCTCAGGTATTATCGTCACAACATAATTTTATCCTAAAAGCAAAATTCCTGCTTTAAATTGTCACTTCTTTTCCTCAACTTTGAGTATCTTGTTTTTATAGTTTTATACATGCAGAAAGATTTAGGAAATTACAGAAAAACGTACGATAAAAGTGAACTAATAGAGGGGAATGTATCGGATAATCCAATGCAACTTTTCCAAACATGGTTTTACGAAACTGAACAATCGGATACGGTAGATGAGCCTAATGCTATGACTGTTTCCACTATTGGTCTAGATGGTTTTCCGAAAAGTAGAATAGTACTATTAAAAAAATATACCCATGAGGGATTTATTTTTTACACTAATTATGACAGTGAAAAAGGTAAAGCTATTGCGAAAAACCCTCAAGTTTGTATTTCTTTCTTTTGGCCAGGACTAGAACGTCAAATAATAATTAAAGGGAATGCAGAAAAGATAGCTGAAAATCTTTCTGATGGATATTTTGAATCTAGACCCGACGGCAGTAAACTAGGAGCTATTGCCTCTGAGCAAAGTTCTGTTATAGCAACCAGAGAAGTTTTAGAAGAGAGATTAAAGAGCTTAGAAGAGGCGTATCGGGAAAAGCCAATACCAAGACCTAAAAATTGGGGCGGTTATATCATAAAGCCTATTTCTTTAGAGTTTTGGCAAGGGAGACCTAACCGATTACATGATAGAATTAGATATACAATTCAAGAAAATTTTGATTGGAAAATGGAACGTTTAGCGCCTTAAACTTAGATATAGTTATGAAGAATCTATTATTGATGCGTCATGGAAAGTCATCTTGGGAATTAAATGTTAGTGATGAAGATCGCGCATTAATTCAAAGAGGTATAATCGATTCTAAATTGATTGGAGAAGTTTTACAAGAAAAAGGACTCGATATAGATTTTGCTTTTTCTAGCCCAGCCAATAGAGCTTTGCATACGGCCATTATTTGTCTACGTCAAATAAGACTTCCTTTAGAAAAGTTTCAAGTTAAAGCTGAACTTTATGATTTTACAGGTAATCATGTAATTGATTTCGTTAGAAAGTTACCTAATGAGTTGAATACTGTTTTAATTTTTGGACATAACCATGCTTTTACGCATATTGCCAATGCAATTGGTAGTGAGCACATAGAAAATGTACCTACAGCAGGATTTGTTCACTTGCAGTTAGCTACCGATTCTTGGGCTTCTGCATGTCAAGGTTCAACAATACAAACTATTTTTCCAAAGCATATAAAGTAATGATGAAGAGTAAAAATCAATATATAAATAGAGAAATTAGTTGGCTTAAATTTAATGAACGTGTGCTTCAAGAGAGTGCAGACGAAAATGTACCACTAATAGAACGTTTAAGATTTGCTGGTATTTTCTCCAATAATCTAGATGAGTTTTTTAAGGTGCGTTATGCTACTGTTAAACGAATTGTAGAAGCTGGTAAAAAAGGGAAGAGTGTTTTAGGAGGAGAAGTTGCAAAGGATTTATTGGAGGAAATCACTAAAATTGTAATAAAACAGCAAGCCAAGAGTATAGAAATTATACTTGAAATTGAAAAGAAGTTAGAAGAACAGAATGTCTTTTTAATTACAGAAACTGAGCTGTCTGAATCTCAACAAGCCTCTGTAAAGAAGTATTTTCTGCAAAATGTAAGTCCGCAACTTACTACTATCATATTAAGTGATTATGCGGAATTTCCAACTTTAAAGGATACAGCTGCCTATTTGGCAATACGAATGCTTTTAAAACCTGATGATAGAACACGTGAGACATCAAGAAAGATAGAAAAAAGGTTCGCGCTTATTGAGATTCCCAAAGGAATAGAGCGTTTTGTGGTCTTACCTAGAGAAGGGGATAAGGATTATGTTATCATGTTAGATGATGTAATTCGGTTTTGTATGAATAGCATATTTACTATGTTTGATTATAGTACTATATCTGCTCATATGATAAAGATTACAAGAGACGCAGAATTAGATATTGATAATGACTTAAGTAAGAGTTTTATCGAGAAAATATATTCCAGCGTAGAGGGACGTAAGCTTAGTGATCCTGTCCGTTTTGTTTATGACAAGAAAATTGGCAAGGATACACTGCAATTCCTCAAGGAAAAAATGAATGTTGAGGATACGGATAGTATTATTCCTGGCGGTAGGTACCATAACAAAAGAGATTATCTGAGTTTTCCCAGCCTAGGAAGACAAGATTTACTTTATAATAAAATTACACCACTACCAGTTAAAGGACTAAGTCTTGAAGGTAGCATATTAGAGAAAATAGCAGAAAAAGATTATCTGCAGTATACGCCATATCATACTTTTTCTTATGTTTTAAAATTTTTACGAGAAGCAGCTTTAGACCCTAAGGTAAAGACTATTAAAATTACGGTTTACAGATTAGCAAATGACTCGCAAGTAGCTGCTTGTTTATCCAATGCAGTGAAAAATGGTAAACAAGTTATTCTTCAAATTGAACTTAGAGCACGTTTTGATGAACATGCTAATATTCGTTATGCTGAAGAGCTTCAAGCTGAAGGAGTTAAGCTGATATTTGGTGTTCCTGGTCTTAAGGTGCATAGTAAGATATGTTTGATAGAGCGCGAAGAGGAAGGGCAAATGAAACGATACGGTTTCATTAGCACAGGAAACTTTAATGAATCTACCGCTAAAATTTACACGGATTACACATTATTTACAGCTAATGATTCAATTTTAAAGGAGTTAAACAAGGTTTTTGATTTCTTTGAGACAACTTATAAAATCCACAAATACAAGCATTTAATAGTGTCTCCTCACTACACAACTAAAGTGTTTAAGGATTTAATTGATCAAGAGATAGAAAATGCAGAAGCAGGTAAAGAGGCATTTATCAAAATTAAGATGAATAGTTTTACTTCTTACGCGATGGTAGATAGATTATACAAAGCGAGTAATGCTGGTGTAAAGATTCAGTTAATCGTTAGAGGTATTTGTTGTCTTATTCCTGGTGTAAAAGGGATGAGTGAGAATATAGAAGCTATTAGTGTGATAGATAAATTCTTAGAACACACTAGAATGTTTATTTTTTGTAACGCTGGTGATACCAATGTGTATATTTCGTCTGCGGATTTTATGACTCGTAATTTAGAGAATAGGGTAGAAGTGGGTTGTCCTATTTATGATACCGATATAAAACAAGAGCTTTTAGATACATTTGATATTTCATGGACAGACAATGTGAAAGCACGTTTATTCAATGCGGCGCAGAATAATACATATCGAAAGAACAATAAAGAAAAAGTGCGTTCCCAGTTTGCTATGTATGACTATTATCTTGATAAGTTAAAGGACTAAAAAATTCCAACCTTGAAAATAAGAAAGTTTGCTGCCATTGATATTGGCTCTAATGCGATACGTTTACTTACGCACAACGTAATTGAAGAAAGTGGTAAAGCCACACAATTTCGAAAAAGCGCCTTGATACGAGTTCCTGTTCGTTTGGGTGAAGACTCCTTTACTGTTGGAGAAATTTCTGAAAATAACATAGCGAGAATGGTCAAAACCATGAAGTCGTTTCAGCTTTTGATGGAAGTAGCAGGTGTAGAGCAGTACCGTGCCTGTGCTACCTCAGCAATGCGAGAAGCAAGTAACGGAAACGAGGTAATAGAAACGATAGCGGCCGAGACAGGTATTCATATAGAAGTTATTGATGGTAAACAAGAGGCTGCCATTATCGCATCTACAGATCTCAAGGAACTTATTCGTCCCGATCAATCGTATTTGTACATAGACGTGGGTGGAGGCAGTACCGAGTTTACCTTATTTACCAACGGTAAAATAGAACGTTCGAAATCCTTTAAGCTAGGGACGGTAAGATTATTAAATAATATGGTAGGTGAGGGTACATGGAATAATTTACAGGAATGGATTACCGTAAACGTTAAAAATGCTTCAAAACTAAGTATCATAGGTTCCGGAGGTAACATTAATAAATTGCACAAGATGTCGGGTCGTAAAGAAGGTCAACCGTTATCCTATATTTGGTTGAATGCGCAATATCATTTTTTGGAAAGCTTGAGTTATGAGGAGCGTATATCTGAACTAGGATTGAATCCGGATAGGGCAGATGTTATCATTCCTGCAACCAGAATTTTCCTATCGGCGGCTAAATGGAGCGGTGTCAAAAAACTACACGTTCCTAAAATTGGATTAGCAGATGGTATTATTAAAAACCTGTACCATACACGAGAAAATAACTAGCCGTGAATCGTTTCTTTGGTTCCTAAATTTTTCATGATTTCCGCTTCGTATTTTAAAAGCTCATCCCATTTTTGGTTTACCTCTTCTAAATCACCGTATTTACGCGCAAATTTTAGGAACATCGTATAATGTCCTGCTTCACTAATCATTAATTTTCGGTAGAATTCTGCTAATGTTTTATCCTCCAATTCTTCTGAAAGTAAACGGAAACGCTCACAACTTCTAGCTTCTATTAAAGCTGCATA
>CALHVP010000032.1 GCA_938038975.1 uncultured Maribacter sp.
GACTATCTAAAACATCTGGAGAAGGCCTTAATTCAATATTAAAATACACTCCAGATATCGTTTTTGTTCATCTTAACGACCAATCATCAAAGCTATTCCAAATGGTTACGGAATTGTACCAATACATGTCTAAACTCCCTATATTTATTGGTGTTTCAAAAACGAAGGAATATGCATACGAAGCCATTAAAAATAATTTTTTTGATTATTGGCTGCAACCTTATAATGAGTTCGACATTCGAAAATCAATTCTAAAGCTTAAAAAGTTAGAACCTAAAGAAGAAGAAGTCTCTAATACGCTTTGTCTTAAATCGTATAAGGACTTTCATTTCTTGGATACGCACAATATATTATATCTACAGGCAGACAATAATACCACAGAATTTCATATGGTAGACGGCAAGGTGAATAATGCTTACAAGACCTTAAAGACTTTTGAAAGCTTATTACCTAAGAACTTCTTACGAATACATCAAAGCTATATTGTAAACACAAATTACATTTCTAGAATAAACTTTGGAAAGAATATTTGTGCTCTAAAATCTGTAGATAAGCCACTACCCTTTTCTAAATCATACAGAGAAAACATGGCTAGTTTAAAACAAGAATTGTCCAAAAAATCGGTTTCTAACCTAAATTAACCGGATACTCTCAAAACTGGTTCAAATACTCACAGAAACCTTCCATTTCCTTAATGTCTTGGTTACACCTCTTTTTCATATAAGAAGACTACTACTTTGGTAACATCTTAATTAAAAAAGTGAAATCAAAAACCAAAATAATATGAAAAAGTTAGGAAGTATTTTAGCAGTTGCAGTAATGGCATTTGGATTAACAGCATTTGTAGCAGAAAACACAGCAAATGAATTTGATTTTATGAGCGATTTGAGTAGCATGTTAGCATGTGAGGATTGTTCTCAGAGTTCAGGTGAACGAGAAGATCCGGTGGGAACAGTATAAATCTATTTATTAAAAAAAATATAGCCTTAAGCATCTTGTTTAAGGCTTTTTAGTATCTTGTAATTCATGTATTTTAGATACTATATTTTTCGAAATCGGACAACCTATATCTCATTGGCTTTACTATTTATATTTTCAATAAATGGTTTAAACGGTCAATCTAATTTTACTGAAGAAACATTTAAAATAGACCAAGTTACCGATAGCGTAAGTTTATATATTTCTAAAGGAAAGAATAATTCTAACCAACCCAGAATAAGATTCAATTTACTCTTAAAAGCCTTAACATACTCCAATAGCATAAAAGAGGATTCTATAAAAGCAAAAGCGTTTTCCAAACTATCGTATGCTTTCTTTAGTTATGGAGATTCTATTCATTTTAGAGAAAGCAATCGCACGGCCATTTCTTTAGCAAAGCAAGTTAACGATTCTATTGTGCTCGCCGAAGCGTATTGGGACCTTGGCGCTTTTTTTGAAAGAAGTTCAGTCCGTGATAGTTCGTTTTATGGTTATTCGAAAGCCCAAATCATTTACGAAACCTTGAACGATGATTATCGTTCTGGTAGAATGTTGATAAACATGGCGAGTCAACAGGAAGCTGTAAAAGATTATATGGGAAGTGAAGCTAATATTATTCTAGCTATAGAGCGATTTAAGCCTTTGAAGCAAAATAAATTTTTATATGAATCTTATAATCGCTTAGGTGTTGTAGCTAAAGGTTTAGGTGAATATGATAGGGCCATAAACTATTATCAAGAAGCGCTTATTTATTCCAATAAATTAGAACATAATACACAGTACCTACCAAGGATGACCAACAATATTGGCGTAGTATATAAAAAGAAAAAAGATTTTAGTAATGCTATTAAAAATTTCGAACGTGTTTTAGTAGCGGATAGTATTAAGTTCATAAACCCTAAATTATATGCTACCGCATTAAATAATTTAGCGTTCAGTAAGATTAAAATTAGCGATACGCTAGGTATAAAAGCAATCATAAATAAGTCTATGCACATTAAAGATAGTTTAGGACTATATACCTCCCTAACCACTTCTTATATCACTCTAGCAGAATATTATTTATTTAAAAAAGATACTACAGCATCAATTTTAACAATTAATAAGGCAAAAGAAATAGCAAAAGAGAGCACCAATAATATGCGCATGTTGGAAATCTTAGCATTTCTTAATAAAATAGATTATAAAAATGCATCCCTTCATGGTCAAGCCTACATAGAACTAAGCGAACGTTTGGAAACAGAAGAGCGGCGTGCTCGGAATAAATTTGCAAGAATACGCTTTGAAACGGATGAATTTATTGCAGAAAATGAGGTCTTATCAGAGGAAAAAGAAATTTTATCTGAAGAGAAAGAAATTTTGTTTGAGGAGAAGGAATTGCTATCCAAGCAAAACCAAATATGGGCAGCACTTGCTGCAGGATTTTTTCTTTTTGGACTTGCAATTTATATTATAGTAGACCAAAGAAGTAAAAATCAGAAATTAAGATTCCAACAACAGCAACAACTAAGTAACCAAGAAGTATTTAACCTTATGTTGTCCCAAAAACAAAAGGTAGATGAGGTAAAGCGAATGGAACAAAAGAGGATTTCAGAAGAATTACATGATGGGGTTCTTGGAAAGATGTTGGGAGCTAGAATGGTGTTAACAGGATTAAACAAAAAGGCCAATGAAGACGCCGTAAAAGAAAGATCTGAGGCCATTGTTGCCTTAAAGAATATAGAAAATGAACTTAGATCAATTTCTCATGAATTAAGTCATACCGCATATCAAAAACTAAATAATTTTGTTAGCTCTATTGAAGCACTTTTAGCATCAACAACCGGTAAAACTGAAATTAGTACAATTTTCAATCATAATGAAGACGAAGATTGGGACGGTTTAATTGGCGATATAAAAATAAATGTATACCGTATTATTCAAGAAAGCATTCAGAACGCAATAAAACATTCAGGTTGTTCCAATTTCTTTGTTAATTTTGAAATAAAAGAAGACCTATTTCTGGTTACCATAGGAGATAATGGCAAAGGCTATTCTTTTGATAAGGAGAGAAAGGGAATAGGCATTAGAAACATTAGGTCTAGAGTGTCAAAGATGAATGGAAGTTGGAATGTAAACACAGCCATAGGTAATGGTACTGTTATGACAATAGAAATTCCAGTACAGTATGGCACAAGTGTTATTGAAGACAATATCAAATCATTTTAATTCGTTCTTTTAGTAGAACTTAGTAATACCATGGAATGAAAACAATTCGAATCTTAGCCGTAGACGATCATGAAATGACCACCTTGGGCTATAAGTATATTCTGGAAGATTCAGAATTTAGTACGTTTAACGTAAAAGTGGAAATAGCTAAAAGCTATGATATTGGTAAAGAAAAAATAGAGTTTTCTGCCCGCTCCTTGCGTTATGATATTATTCTATTGGATATACAAATGTTCCCACCACAATCTAAAGACCCAAGATCAGGTGTAGATTTAGGTCTACTAGCTAGAAAGATTGTACCTAAGTCAAAAATTGTCTTTATGTCCTCCTTTAGTGATAATTACAGGATTAATAACATTTTTAAATCTGTAGATCCAGAAGGATATATGGTTAAGTCTGAAATAGATGAGCTTTCTTTAAAATCTATGGTAGAGACTGTAATTGCAACTCCACCTTATTATAGTGCTGGTGCCCTTGCAGCAGTGCGCAGGCGAATGTCTAGTGATATAGTTTTAGACGATCAGGATCAAAAAATATTATATCATTTATCATTGGGTGTGCATACAAGAGATATAGGTGAATTAATTGCTATAGCAACCACAACTGTAGAAACAAGAAAGCGGCAATTAAAATCTATATTTAGTATTAAAAATGGCAACGATTTAGCATTAATTGAAGAAGCTAGAAAAAGAGGGTTTCTATAGTTTTAACTATTATCAATTCCGTTTAAACCCTTAATACCTTTAATTTTTCACAAAAAAATAGAATAACCTCCGAAATTCTAAGGTTTTCCTATTAAGAGAAATTGGATTTTACTACTACCTTTAATTAAGAGGATATTCATCAACTTAAACAAAAGGGTAAATAATGGAGAAATTTAGGTTTAATCCCCCAACTAAATTAGACGAAAATTCAGGGGTTATTGGTTTGGATACCTATTTAAAATCCTTAGAAAAACATTACTTCGCAGATGTATCATTACGCAGCTACCATAAAAATACAGGGGCTATTGAAATGACTATTGACATGAAATGTAATCTTAACCTTCTTGAGTTATTAAGCTTTCATAATAAAGCTAGGTGGGGAAATAATGGAACAGACATATCTCCACTAAAAAGAAGTTTTGATGTTTTAATACAAAAAAACACACTACAAATTGATATAGAAGAACTTACTATATTTTTAAATGACACTTGTATTATAATTAAAAAAATATACAATCAAAGCATTTCAGAACAGTTAAACACTATTCTTAGTGAGGTAGCTAACCATTATGTTTATTTTTCAAAGGGATTAACAGAGAAACCTTATGAAATTTTCATACCAGTATTTGAGGATAGTCTAACTGAAAATGGTTTAGATGGTAAAATACTAAGCCCTCAAGAAAAAGCACCCAAGAATTATTTTGAATTCTGGGGTGTATACTTAGAATCAGAAGAAGATGCTCTTATTTATAATCTAGATAGAACTACATACATCTCTGCTGATTTAGAGTTATGCATGATTGACTAAATAGCAACAATCTTATTTAAGAAGCTCCGTTAAATATAGGCCTTGTAGCCATCATCTTATTTACTTCCTGTTTAACTTGAGATAAAATAGTAGTATCCTCAGGGTTATTTATTACCCTATCTATAAATCCTACAATTGTTTTCATGTCATCCTCTAAAAGCCCCCTAGTGGTTATAGCAGGAGTTCCAAAGCGTATTCCAGAAGTAACAAAAGGTGACTTATCATCAAATGGCACCATATTTTTATTTGCAGTTATATCCGCAAGTACTAAAGCCTTTTCTGCATCTTTTCCTGAAATATTCTTATTTCTTAAATCTATAAGCATCATATGATTATCTGTTCCACCAGATATAATATCATAATCTAATGCAACAAAAGCGTTTGCCATAGCATCTGCATTTTTCTTTACTTGCAACATATATTGGGAAAACTCTTCTGTTAAGGCTTCACCAAAAGCAACAGCTTTAGCTGCAATAATATGTTCTAACGGCCCACCTTGATTTCCTGGAAAAACAGCCAAATCTAATAAAGCAGACATTTTACGCAGTTTACCATTCTTTAAGGTAATACCAAACGGATTATCAAAGTCGGCTCCCATTAAGATAAGACCTCCACGAGGCCCTCTTAGTGTTTTATGGGTAGTTGTAGTAATGATATGGCAATGTGGAACAGGATTATTTAATATTCCCTTAGCAATCAAACCAGAAGGGTGAGAGATATCTGCTAGTAGTAATGCACCTACACTATCAGCAATCTCACGGAAACGTTCAAAATCCATATCCCTAGAATAGGCAGAAGCACCAGCTATAATAAGTTTTGGACGTGCTTCTAAAGCTATTTCTTGAATTTTATCATAGTTAAGTAATCCCGTTTCTTTTTCAACACCATAAAATACAGGATTGTATAATCTTCCTGAAAAATTCACTGGAGATCCATGAGTAAGATGACCACCATGCGATAAATCAAATCCTAAAATAGTGTCTCCAGGTTTTAAACAAGCATGAAAAACTGAGGCATTTGCTTGCGAACCTGAATGCGGTTGTACGTTAGCATAAGCTGCACCAAAAAGTTCCTTAGCTCTATCAATTGCTAATTGTTCAACCTTGTCAACAACTTCACAACCACCATAATATCTTTTACCAGGATATCCTTCTGCATATTTATTAGTTAAAACCGATCCTGAAGCTTCCATTACCTGCGGACTCGTAAAGTTTTCAGAAGCAATCAATTCTATACCGTTAATCTGTCGTTGTTTTTCTTCTTCGATTAACTCAAAAATGCGGTTATCCCTTTGCATATCTTATCATGATTTTATTAGTCCGTAAAAATACGAATAGCTTGTGATGTTATAAGAAATATTTGGCCTATAAATCTTATTATTTGTCAATAAATAATTAACAATTCATAATTCATATGAATAAAAATAACTTTTTTAAAATATGCTGTGACATATATAAACAGGGTTCTTACACTAATTAGGATTCTTTTGCGTTATCGTCTTATGTCTTTATGGCATGGAGATTGAAATAATATTACAAACAATAAAAGATAAAGTCATGAAAAAAATTCTACTTTACAGTACCCTAGTCGTTCTGTTTTCCTGTAGTGGGGTTAAGAAGACTCAGGAAGCACTTAATTCTGGAAATTATTGGACCGCTATTAATAGAGCTATTTCTAATATTTCGGAAAATAAGGACAAAAAAAGCAATCAGCCTTTCATTGTTATGCTAGAAGATGCTTTTGATAAAAATACAGAACGTGAACTGCAGCATATTAACTTTCTTAAGAAAGAAGGTAACCCTGCAAACTATGAGTCTATTTTTAAGACTTATGAACGATTAAAGTCTGTTCAACAGCAAATACGTCCACTATTACCGTTACGTATTGCAGATGAAAATAGAAAAGCACAATTCAGTTTTAAGAATTATGATGCTCAAATAATTGCATCAAAAGAGAGACTTTCAAGCTATCTCTACGATAATGCGGTAGGTTTATTGGAGTCTGGTGTAACCAAAATGGATTTTAGAAAAGCATATGATGATCTTACATATTTACAAGAAATAAGTCCTGATTATAATGATGCTAGACAAAAAACCGACGAGGCATATCAAAAAGGATTGGATTATGTTATTGTAGAAATTTTCAATAATTCAGACAAGGTAATCCCGGTAAGATTAGAAGAAGAGTTATTAAATTTTAATACCTACGGATTAAATAATCTATGGACAGAATATCATACGAACAAACTAGAAAATTTAGAGTATGATTATCAAATGGATGTTTCTTTTCAGGATATAAATATATCTCCGGAACAAATTAATGAGAAACAAATTATAAAAGAAAGACAGGTCAAGGATGGTTTTACATATGTAAAAGATCAAAGAGGTAATGTAGTAAAAGATAGTCTTGGCAATAGGATTAAAACTGATAATTTTAAAACAGTACGTGCTGATTTTTATCAGTTTACCCAGTTCAAAAGTGCTCAGGTAACAGGTGTTGTTAGCTTTATTGATTTGAGAAAGCAACAACAACTAAATCAATATCCATTGGCAAGTAATTTTGTTTTTGAACATAGTTATGCCAACTTTGACGGGGATAAACGTGCATTGGATAATGATTTAATTGCGCTATTACAATTGGCGAGAGTTCCGTTTCCTACTAATGAGCAAATGGTTTATGATGCTGGAGAAGACCTAAAAAATAATCTTAAAAATATTTTAGGGAGACAGCGATTTAACTAACCGTGTAATAACAAATAATCTTAGTAAGGTGCATATATTTTAAAAATATATGCACCTTACTTTTTTTAGTAGCAGTACTTAAATATAATTAGCTAGCTCCAATTCATTAATTGCGCCATGAGAATCATGAGCTACCACTACCCCATTCTTAACAATAAGCATTTGAGGAGATTGATGCATAACTTGAAATTTCTCCGCTACAGCATTTGATACGTCACGGTTCGCAAGTAGATCTAAAAAATGCATGTCCATTGTTCCTGGTTCTATTGCATAAGAACTAGTGAACATATTAAGAACCATACGACTTATTCCACATGTGGTGGAATGCTTAAAGATTATTTGCGGTTTACCAGATGATGCTGCTTTGATATCTTCTAATTGAGCTATGCTGTTCAGCGAAATCCAATCAATTTTATTTGCCTTAGGTTGATTCTCATCTGTACTACCTCCGAACATGTTGCTAAATAATCCCATCTTTTTTTATTTGTTTGTCAAACTATTTTACAATCCTTACACTACTGACGTAATGTCGTGTAAATTAACCATTCTAGCGACATTTTGTCGCTCAAACTGGATTGGTAGGATTGTTGATTTATACTACAAAAATAACACTAGAATTTAAACATATATAGAAATGAACAGTAATAATTTCACTATAAAATCACAAGAGGCTATTCAAAAAGCCCAGCTGATTGCTCAAGGTCTGGGCCATCAGCAAATAGAAAACGAGCATTTGTTTAAGGCCATAACAGAAGTGGATGAGAATGCAATACCATTTTTGATTAAAAAACTTGGTCTTAATGCGAAGCTAATCGCTCAAATTCTTGATAAGGAAATGAACACCTTCCCTAAAGTTGAGGGCGGTGATTTACAATTTTCAAGAGAAGCAAGTAAAACCTTGAATGATGCTAGTATTGTAGCCAAAAAAATGGGTGATGAATATGTATCGATAGAACACCTATTTTTATCAATTTATAAATCTAAAAGTAGGATTGCTCAAATTTTAAAGGATCAAGGCGTTACCGAAAAGAATGTGATAGCTGCTATTACAGAATTACGCAATGGTGCTAAAGTGACCTCACAAAGTGCAGAAGAAACCTATAATTCTCTTAACAAATATGCTAAGAACCTTAATGAAATGGCCGATAACGGAAAATTAGATCCGGTTATTGGAAGAGATGAGGAGATTAGAAGAGTACTACAAATTCTGTCTAGAAGAACTAAGAATAATCCCATGTTGGTTGGAGAGCCTGGAGTTGGTAAAACAGCGATTGCAGAAGGTTTAGCCCATAGGATTGTGCAAGGTGATATTCCTGAAAATTTAAAGGATAAGACAATTTATTCTTTAGACATGGGAGCACTTATAGCTGGTGCTAAATATAAAGGAGAATTTGAAGAGCGATTAAAAGCCGTAATAAAAGAGGTTACAAGCGCAGATGGCGACATCATACTCTTTATAGATGAAATTCATACGCTGGTAGGTGCTGGGGGCGGTGAAGGCGCTATGGATGCAGCTAATATTCTAAAACCAGCTCTAGCTAGAGGAGAACTAAGGGCAATAGGCGCAACTACCTTAGATGAATATCAGAAGTATTTTGAAAAGGATAAGGCACTAGAAAGAAGGTTTCAGAAAATAGTTGTTGATCAACCAGATACAGAAAGTGCCATATCCATTTTAAGAGGAATAAAAGAAAAATACGAAGCACATCATAAAGTAAGGATAAAGGATGAGGCGGTAATTGCTGCAGTAGAGCTTTCTCAACGTTATATTACCAATAGATTTTTACCGGATAAAGCGATTGACCTTATGGATGAAGCAGCAGCAAAGCTACGTATGGAAATCAATTCCAAACCAGAGGAACTAGATGTTCTAGACCGTAAAATTATGCAATTGGAGATTGAAATAGAGGCTATAAAACGTGAGAACGACACCTCTAAGCTCAAAGTGCTTAATTTGGAACTAGCTAATGTAAAAGAGGACAGGAATGAGATTTTTGCAAAATGGGAGAGTGAAAAGTCAGTTGTGGATGCCATACAAAAAACAAAATTAGATATAGAGAACTTTAAAGCTGAAGCAGAACGTGCAGAACGTAATGGGGACTATGGAAAAGTAGCAGAGCTGCGGTATGGTAAAATTAAAGACGCTCAAGAGACACTTACCGTATTGGAACAAGAATTAGAACTCCAACAAGACGCAGGAACTTTAATTAAGGAAGAGGTAACCAGTGAGGATATTGCAGAGGTAGTAGCTAAGTGGACTGGTATTCCCGTTACTAAAATGTTACAAAGTGAACGTGAAAAATTATTAAGCTTAGAACAAGTATTACACAAACGAGTTGTGGGACAAGAGGAAGCCATCCAAGCAGTTTCAGATGCTATTAGAAGAAGTAGAGCTGGCTTACAGGATATGAAAAAACCTATTGGTTCTTTTCTATTCTTAGGTACTACAGGTGTGGGGAAAACAGAACTAGCAAAGACCTTAGCCTCGTATCTTTTTGATGATGAAAATGCAATGACTAGAATAGATATGAGCGAGTATCAAGAAAGGCATTCTGTTAGTAGATTGGTAGGAGCACCTCCAGGATATGTTGGATATGATGAAGGCGGACAGCTAACGGAAGCCGTACGCAGACGCCCCTACTCTGTTGTTCTTCTAGATGAAATAGAAAAAGCGCATCCTGACACTTTTAATATTCTATTACAAGTATTGGATGAAGGTAGACTTACGGATAATAAAGGCCGTGTTGCTGACTTTAAGAATACAATTATCATTATGACTAGCAATATGGGGAGCCAGATTATTCTAGAGAAGTTTGAAAACTCAAAGGATGTACACAGTGCTACGGAAGCGGCAAGAATTGAGGTTTTAGGCCTATTAAATAAGACTATAAGACCAGAATTTCTAAACCGTATAGATGATATTATCATGTTTACACCATTGAATAAAGAGCATATACTAGAGATTGTGAAGTTGCAATTAGAAGGATTAAAGAAGATGTTAAATAAACAGAATATAACACTAGATGCAACAGATGAGGCTATTAGTTTCTTGGCAGAAAAAGGCTATGAACCACAATTTGGAGCTAGACCAGTAAAAAGAACCATACAAAAAGAGGTGCTAAACAACATGTCTAAGGCCTTACTTAGTGGGACTATAAAGGCTGATAGCATTATTTTACTGGATGCTTTTGATTCCAAGTTGGTATTTAGAAATCAAAATGATTTAGTAATCTAGTATTTCATTACTATGTAAAAGCGCATTAATTTAAAAATTAATGCGCTTTTTTTTGTCAACTATATATACCGTACAGTATAGATTTTTTATCTTCGTGTAAAACCAACTATTAATGTCTACGAAAGCCGAAAGAACCACCGACTTCATCATAAAGATTGTAGCTCCTATTTTTAATAAGCATGGCTACATAGGAACAAGTATGAGCGATTTGACAGAGGCAACTGGACTTACTAAAGGAGCACTCTACGGTAATTTTGAAAATAAGGAAGCTTTGGCACTTTCCGCCTTTGAACATAATCGTAAGCTATTATTAGATGCTGTTGATGATAGGCTAAATGCAGAAGGTACCTCTCTTGATAAGCTATCTAGCTTAACCGATTTTTATAAGAAATATGATTCTTTTACAGCTACAATGGGTGGTTGTCCTATTCTTAATGTAGGTATAGACGCTCAGCACAATAATAAATTACTTGCTGCAGCTTCTAGAGAAACAATAAAGGAAATTGAAGGTAAAATAGCGCTAGTGTTAGAAACAGGTCTTAATAAAGGGGAATTAAAAATTCCCGTAACACCATTACAATTTGCAAAACAAATGTTTACTATGTTACAAGGCGCTATAACAATGGCTACAATAACTCATGACCGTAAATATTTACTTAATACAGTAGCATATTTGGAAGTATTGATGAGACAAGAATTGAAAAAATAATTAAAAGACTGAAACTTAATAGTGTTCCAGACTATTTGTTTTTTTCCTGTATCCATCTGCTCATATATTTAGTGCTCGCCATGGTTTGATGTAACAATAGACTACCTATAAAATTCTGATTACGGTGTATTTCTAAATCATGGATAATAGTATCAATTCTAGCATTAAGTTTATTCTCTTGAATATCCTTATTATACAATGAACTAATTAGCTTATAACCATTCTCTTGAGCATTAAACCATGCTCTTTTATTGGTATATAGATAAACAGCTGAATTTATAAAATCAGCTTCGTTTTCCGCAATACTGCCATTCCATTCCATTTTTCCATGCATGCCTTCTGCACCAATTTTGGTTGTAACACTAGGAGTTCCAAATTGCATTGCATGCAGTAGTTTTCCTTTGATTCCAGCACCAAAACGCAAAGGAACCAAACAAACTCTTGCACTTTTCATTACATCTTGCACATGCGCTACTTTTCCTAGTACATAAAATCCATTGGACACATTATGAAGTTCTAAAATCTGCTGTGGCAAATATGCACCATAAATTTTCAGTTTAGACTTAGGTAGTTTCTTTCTTATTTGTGGCCATAGCTTATGCTTAAGGTATTTTATAGCATCAATGTTAGGTGTATGTTTTCCTCCACCAATGAACATGAAGTCGTTTCTATCATCAAAACTCGGGGCATCTGAAAGTACATCTGATGCTGATAACATAAATGGCAAGTGGCACAATAGGTTTTTATTAGTGCCTAAAACAGTAGATAATACATCTATCTCATACTCAGAAATAATTAGTGAAATGTCGCACCTATAAATACTAGCTATTTCTCGTTTCGTTTTATCATCACCTAGCCAAGTAGGTATGGAGAAAGGTAGATTAGCTTTGAAGCATTGCTCACGAACATGACGTAAGGAATGTAAATCCTCTGTATCTAATATTCTAAGCGCTGTTGGTATTTGTTTAGCCACACGCCATCCAAATTGTTCTTCGGCAAGAAAACGGTCAAATAATACAATACTTGGTTGTAAACTATTTATGAATTCATCGAAAGAATCACAGTTTAAAAATACCTGTTCTGTCTCTATCCCAAGTTCCTCTAGATATTTTGAATGATGATTTTTTATAGCGGTAGAAACAAAAGTAATTTCATAGCTATATTTTTTAAAAAAGGATAGTAATTGCAACATCCTGGTTCCCGCCGCCGTAGCGTCAGGTTCAGGCCAACCCCATCCTATAATAAGTAATCTATTTGTTTTTTGAGTATGATTGATAATCAATATATTATTTCAGCACTAATTGCAGTATTGCTTCGATTACATTTTAGCTGCAAACTTTTTGGAAATCTTACTTCTAAGTTTTCTTTCATAGTCTTCTTCTAGCCACTCTTTGTAGTTCTTAGTATTATTCATAATACAATATGAATATTGACGTACTCTATAGGCTATCTCCTCTTTTAGCTTTTTAGCTAAAATACGAGCATCAAACACATCTTCAGCATTTTCTAAACATATCTGTGCATGCTGCTCTATACTACGTTCTAAAACAAGCTTAGATTTTTCACCGTTGGCAAAGCTCTTTTTATATTCTGCTTTAATATCAAACTCAATACTATCGGATTTAGCGAATTCAGCCTTAAGCTCTGGAGGCATTTCGTAAATAAACTCCCGTTCTATCTCCTCATCATTCTTGATGTTTTCAAGATAAAAATCTGGAAAATGAAAAATTTCCTGCCAATCTATTGCAGCATTCCACATTCCAAAACGTGCTACATTATTCCCCATATCTACCACAGTAAATTCCTCTTTATTAGGAAGATACCTTGAGCCACGACCTATCATTTGAAAATACAAGGTTAGTGATCTTGTTGCTCTGTTTAGGATAATAGTTTCTACCGTAGGTTCATCAAAACCTGTAGTAAGAATACTTACAGAAGTTAAGATGGCATCTGGTGTTTCAGAAAACCATTGTAAAATATCCTTACGCTCTGTAGCTGTATTTTTATTATCTAAATGACGAATATTGTAACCCGCTTTTTTAAAGATTTCATAGACGTATCTAGAGGTATTAATTCCGTTATTAAAAATAAGGGTTTTAGTACCTAGAGCTATCTCTGTATACGCAGATACTAGCTTACCCAGCATGCTATGATTACCATAGAGCTCATCAGAAGATTTAACGGTATAATCCCCATTAATTCCTAATTTTAAGCTCTGTAAACTAACATCGTAGTTGTACATGTTGGCTTTAGCTAGAAACTTCTTCCCAATTAAAGAACTAATACTTTCTCCTACAATCAACTTTTTATAGTTGTCTTTCATAGGTAGTTTAATATTAGAACTTAGAGGAGTCGCTGTAACCCCTATAATTGTAGAGTTCTCAAAATATTTGAATAATTTTCTAAACGAATTATAGTGCGCTTCATCAATTATAACAAGCCCTATATTCTTTATCTCTACTTTTTCCTCTTGCAGCCTATTGTTCAAGGTTTCTACCATGGCTACAAAACACATAAACTCGTCCTGATCCTTTAATTCCTTTACTTCGCTATTTATTATTTTGTTATTAACGCCAAACCCATGAAGCATTCTCGAGGTTTGCACACTCAATTCTATTCTGTGCGTTAACACCACTACTTTCTTTTGTGTTTTTTCTATATATCGTCTAGCAATCTCAGAAAACACAACAGTTTTGCCACCGCCAGTAGGCAATTGATACAGCAAGTTGGAATGATCAGGATTATCCTCTAAATGCTTGAAAATTGCATTTAGGTCCTCCTCTTGGTAGTCATATAAGGTCTTTTCTGAAGTGTCTTTTGGTAATTTCAAAAGGATAGTAAAAATTTAGGGTTGAGTAAAAAAGCAAAACCTTTCAAAATTAGAAGATTTTTATCTGTAAAAGAAATATTACTTCTTGGAAATGTAAAAAAGTAATACTGTTGGGGTTTAACTTGGCATATTTTAGTGTTAAGTACGCTTTGTACAAGTAGTTTTGTTAAAAACCGTATGGTAATAGATTCAATTACATAAAATTTGAATAGGTATCTTGTGTAACCGTAAATATTAGTACCCCTTTATCCGGTTAACTATATGTAGTAAATCTTTCCCTTCCATTAAATTAGTATAGTTCTCTAGTATTTGAGGAATAACTGAGTTCGTATCAGATACACTAGCATAATGTGGAGTCATAAACACATTTGGGTGTTTCCAGAACGCATGAGAACTTGGTAAAGGTTCTTGATGGAATACATCTAAACACGCACCAGACAAATGATTATTATTCAGTTGATAAAGTAGGTCGGCATCTACCAAATGGCCACCGCGAGCCACATTTATCACATATGCTCCTTTAGGTAATTGTTTAAATAGGGCTGTGTTTAAAATTCCATACGTATCTGGCGTTAATGGTAATAAGCATACTAAAAAATCTGTTTCCTTTAGAAAATGCTGTAAGCCTGCATCTCCTGAAAAAGTGCTGACACCATCGATTTCTTTTTTACTTCTAGACCAACCCTGCACTTTAAACCCAGCATTAACCAAGTCACTACTCGTAAGTGAACCTAGTTCTCCTAAGCCCATAATTCCGATGGTAACATCTGAAATTCGTCTATAAGCTTTAGGGTTCCAATTAACCTGCAGTTGTTGCACCTTATAGGTATTGAAATTTTTTAGCTCTGTAAAAATAACAGCTAATACATGCTCAGACATATCACTGGCTAAGTAGGGGTCTACTACGCGTGTTATCGTTATATTTTCAGCTATACTCTTATCATCAAAAATATAGTCCACCCCTGCCCCTGCAGATGCTATACATTTTAAATTAGGATAAGCGGACAAACTACCTTGTGGATGTTTCCAAATAAGGGCCATTGTTATTTCTTCCTTGGGGTGTTCTTCCAAGTAGCTATAAACATTAAGCTTTGGGTTAGCTTTTAACAAAGCATTTTTCCAAGCTTCAATTTTTGTGTCCTGTCTAATAATTACGATAGCCATTTAATCTAATATATCTAGAGCCTTAGAGAATTCTTCTCCAAAAGGCCAGTGTTTATCTTGTGTATGCTTATACATTTTCACTATACGCTCTTTAAACGCTCCTAATAATCCGTTTTGAGAAACAAACTGAGTCATTTCAGCAAAGGAGTTTACCATACTTTTAAAAAAAGAATCTGGAACATTCCTGTCCATTGTAAATGTTTGACCAATTTCCAGATTAAAACACATTACGTCTGCTATTAAATTTGGTTCCATCCCTAGCTTTATAAAGTGTTTGATAAATTTTTGAGCTACAGAGCGTCTTGCTTTAGGTCGTTTTCGTTTTAACGGGAAATATTCATTTGAAATTTTAGTCTTAGCCTCTTGCACCAATTTATCTTCTTTCGGATTAAAAATAAAGTCATAATAGGTCTTCACATCAGGAAATCGTTGATACAAATCCATCATCTGAATTTCAAGCTCTTCTTTAGGTAGCTCCGATAGGTATTTTTTTAATGCTCTTTTGCTCATAACGTATCTCAACCTCAAAAATAAGGTTTGCATAGAAATGCAGCGCATTAGTTCAAAATATTCTTAAGAAGCTCATAAAATATGTATAATTAAGTGGGTATCCTTTTGGAAAAGAGCCAAGAATGGCGTATTATGTTCTCTTGTAGAATTACTAACATTCAGACATCGATATATATGAGGCAACTAAAGATTATCAAGCAGGTAACGAATCGGGAATCAAAGTCATTAGACAAGTATCTGCAAGATATCAGTAAGATAGATTTAATTACGGCTAACGAAGAAGTAGAATTAGCACAAAAAATACGTAAGGGTGATCAAAAAGCGCTTGAAAAATTAACAACAGCGAATTTAAGGTTCGTAGTATCTGTAGCAAAACAATACCAAAATCAAGGATTAAAATTACCAGATTTAATTAATGAAGGTAATTTAGGGCTTGTAAAAGCTGCAAAACGTTTTGATGAAACTAGAGGGTTTAAATTTATATCCTATGCGGTATGGTGGATTAGACAGTCTATACTGCAAGCATTAGCAGAACAATCTAGAGTAGTTCGTTTGCCATTGAATAAAATTGGCTCAATCAATAAGATTAAGAAGACATTTTCTTATTTAGAGCAGACACACGAACGTCCACCATCAGCAGAAGAAATAGCCAAGGAGTTAGAAATGACAGTTACCGAGGTAAAGCAATCTTTAAAAAACTCAGGGAGACATGTATCTATGGATGCACCACTTCGTGAAGGCGAGGATTCTAACTTGTATGATGTACTGCGTTCTGGAGAATCACCAAGACCTGATAATCAATTATTGCAACAATCGTTGAATACTGAAATTAATAGAGCATTAGACACCTTGTCTCCACGTGAAGCGGATGTGGTAAAGTTATATTACGGAATTGGAGATCAACAATCTATGACCTTAGCAGAAATTGGACAGACTTTTGATCTTACTAGGGAACGTGTTAGACAGATTAGAGAAAAGGCTATTCGTAAGCTAAGACATAATTCTAGAAGTAAACTGTTAAAAACATACTTAGGATAAACGTATAAGTAACTTTAAAATAAAAAAAGCACCTTCTTGTTAGAAGGTGCTTTTTCTTTTTATAGACTGCATACTAAATTTAAGAATAAGATAATTTGCTGATATTAAAGTCAACTAGAATATCGTTTAAATCCTGTATAAAAGTCTGATATGAATTATTCTCTTGATTCTGATAGGCCATAAGTAAAGATTTTAGGGTTATTTGGATATGAACTACATGTAGTCCAACTCAGCTAATTCGTTAAGGCTTAATATTTCGTTTAAATCTTGAAGGAACACCAAATATTCCTCTCCGTAGGTATCGTAAAGCATGGTTATTATGTTGATTAGTAATTAGATTTGGGTAACACTAGATTACATAGTAAACATAGATTAAACGTGTAATGTCTACAATAAATTGTGGTGTAATGAGTCATTCTTGTTGTCAAAGTATAGATTGTTGTCAGGAAGGGATTATTTTCTAGGCCTAATCAAAATACCTAGTTAAGCGGTTAACCTTGCAGTTAGTCTATAAAAAAACCGATTTATTTAAATTTGAATTGATAAGCGATTCCTGCAGTAACTGATAAAAAGAATTCTCCAGAGCTAAAAGCAAGTTCTTGTCTGTTTACTCCTAGAGAGGTTAAATATTGATTTCGTTGACTTTTAGAAGTAAATTGGTATTCTAATCTTAGTCGTTGTGCCTCAAGAAATAATAATGTCTGGGCTAAGAGTTCTCCGTCTACTACAAACTGGTTTAGTTCGGTATCAAATCCATACCCCAAATTTAACCCTAAGTAATTGTTACCGTCTTTTAAATAACGTCTTACCAACAAACTCCCTGATACCCCTAAACCCTTTTCGGCATCGGGCACTATAAAGGGTCTAAAAGAAGCATAATAATTACCTCTATATAGACCAAAACTTCCAGTTAGTATAGTAGCATTGTCCGCAGCAAATGATAAATACCTAAACCCTAACGAAGCCTCCATTGCATTTGGCAATTCTTTTAGGACTTCTGCCCCTACTCTATGCTTTGGAAAAATTTTAGAATTAGAAAATCCGTAATTAAAATATCCGCTTAAGGATTTAGAAATTTTAGGGTAAGCATCCACTTCTGCTTGTACTCCGTTAATATTAAAACGTCTATTAAAATTTAAACGTGGCAGAAGTACACCCCACTTTGTCTTTTTCTTATATTCTAAAGCGCCATAAAACATGGGGTCAAGTACTTGGTCAAAAACTTCTCCTTCTGTATAAATGGTAACTGATTGGTTACTTTCATCTGCTATTTTGGTCGCCTTAAGCTTATTTTGTAATAATTGAGAATCTGCCATCTGCGCCAGTACTTGTGCTTTAAGCGCGCTTATTTCAGTATCTTCTTTTAGATATACCAAGGCTTTGTTAGCTAAACCTAATGCTATGTGTAAATTGTGAGCATATTGTTCATTTTTAATAGCTGCCACCCAAACTTCCTGATTCCTCTTTTCCTTACTTGTAATTTGGTTAAATTGTAAGCGCGCTTTTTCATATTCTTTATCCCAACTATAGGTTTTAGCTAAAAGGCATTTCACATCTACATAATCTGGATATCGTTTAAGAATTTGTGCTAAAGTATCTCTAGCTTCACTTCGTTTTCCTTCAAAAGCTAAATCTCTTGCAGTAATATAAGATGCATCAGGATTACCATTGTATTCATGCTCTTGAGCAGTTACTGACTTAAGAGCTGCTAATAAAACAATAAGTACTACTAGTTTCTTTAGTATCATTCTATCTCCAATTTTACTAATGAATTTATACTAGTGTTACGGCTAGTAGATGCGCGTTCTATTTTCTTATTTAGTAATGCATCATCTATATTTTGTCTTTCTATTTGATATAATAATAAAGAAATATCTTGATTTGGATTAGACCAATAATAGGTGTCTAAAAGTGCACAATACCCATCTACATAATCTGGGTATTTTCGAATCACTTCTTTTAACGTGCTTATTGATTCGCTGTATTCTTTGCGCCAAGAATATACACGTCCTTTTAGAATTTCTGTATCTGCATGCCTTGGTATTTGAGATAAGATATATTCACAAAGTAAAAGTGATCTATCCCAATCCTTTTTAAATGCTAGCTTTCTAGCAGTACCATATGCATTGTCAAAGTCCTTACCATTAAATACACTTTGTAACCATATCATTTCGGTCTTAGTAAATACTCTTTTAGAGTTACTTATAAGTGAAGCACTGGCAGGTATTAACTTATCTTGTTGGGTAACGTATTTGTTTACAGATTTACTATACTTAAATTTCCTTAGTATTAAATCTATGTTTTTTTCTGATACTTCACTTTCACTCCAACTTAAATCTGAGTTTAATTTGGTAACATCACCATCTGTAAGGAAATAATTATTATAAATATAATCTTGAATATTATGTGCTCCTCTGTACAAGGGTATTTCTTTAATATTTTTCTTGTCTTGGGTAAATATTGCATTATCTCCTAACCAAGCCACTGTATTGGGAACTTGTAATGAATATGTATTATCTAAAAGAGAAATTAGCGAAGGAGCAATATCTGCATGAGAAACCATTTCATCTAGTATTTTCGCTTCTTTCACTAACGGACTATAAATAATTAATGGAACTTGAAAACGTTCCAAGGGATTCTCGGATGGTAAATTCCGGTTAAGATGACTTCCTGTTATCAGATAAATAGTATTGTTATATTCTTTAGATTTTTTTTCCTCTTCAAAAAATAAATCAATCGCATTATCAACATAACTATAACTAGCGAATAGTTTTAAATTATGCTCTATTAATCGTTTACTTTTATCATTTAAACTAGAGCCAGCTAAATAATTTTCTACATTTTTAATGTAAGTTTCTTCATTTGGTATAGCATATGGATTTTTAGTACTAAGCGTAAGAAAAACATCTAACTTAGGAGCGTTTGAAGTCGCCATTTGCTCCTCTTGATAGCGTTGAAATAACGCCATGTCTGGATAACCCAAAGAAATACCAGCAGCATCCTCATCTTGTAAAGAATACGCTTTACCAAAAATAGTTTTATCTAAAATACGATCTACCCCCTCCTGCACCAAAAACTTGTCATAACTATGAAGTGCACTATTACCTCCAAAATTAAAAGAGGTTTCATAACCGTTATCCTTCATTATACTAAAAAGGGTATGCCTATGGGTAAAAGATTCTAACTGAGTAAAGCCTGTTTCACCATACGGTAATGAGCCTATAATAAGAGGCATCGCTGCTGCGTCTTCGCCGGTATTACTTAAATAATTAGGCCAATACAAAGCTGTTGACATGAGTTTATTTAGTGCTGGCATTAAATCAGCATAACCATTTTTACTATCAACAAACTTCTTTCCAAGACCTTCTACGATGATTATTTTTATATGGGGTTTTTCTACTTTAAGATTCAATAAAGATGTTAGATTTGTATCCCGTTTATAGGGTTTTACCAGTGGAAATTCCTCTTTACCTTCATACTTGTCCTCTTCAAAAACTTGTGTATATAAATCCTCTAAAAGATACTGTGTCTTATTTTCATTAATAGGCTTCCTCTCTGAGTATAATGTAGCTAAGAACAAGCTAAAAAGAATAATAGTAAAAGGGTACATTCTACTAATAACCTTATACAAAGGTGCCGTATATCTATATAGAAAATGACATAGCACCAACGTGAGCGTAATAGCTAGTAATGCTTGGATTAATGAAAAAGCAACATATGTAGTATTTTCAGTAATACTACTAGCTCCAAACGGCTCATAATTACCAATAAAATAGGTTATTAATATCCCCTCAATAACTAGAAAAAGAGCTAATAGTAAACGTGTTACTTTAAAACCAAGTGAAGGTTTTTTATTTTCCAGAAGGTTAAACAAAAATGCTAACAAAACGGAACATACAGATGCAAAACCTAGATGATGAAGTAGCTGTATAAAAAGACTTTTATTCAGGACACTATCCAAAACACCTTTGTAATAGAGAATAAAATTTTGGTAAATAGATAGAATAATTAAACCCACAAAAAAGGTAATCACCAAAGGAATATAATCCTTTAATGTTCTAGCCTTAGTTGTTATGTTTTTATCTTCTACCTGCACTATTATGTCGTTTTAGCAAATCCTTTGCGCACTTGTGTTCCCCATCCAGATTTAATCTTAAATAATTTCTTATAATTACCCCTAATTGCCGCATAGACCATAACGGGGTGATATACTATAGGTTCAACTAAAGAGCAAAACATTAGAATGAGAATGTCTTTTGTTTTGTTGTATTCATTATAAGAGTATACTTCCCATAGAATGGCATAAAAAGAAAACATGATCGAAAATATATAAACTGTAGCTGTAATAGCTATGAAGAAATCCCAATTTAAGATACCAAGCCAGTAAAAAAGTATGATGGTAAAAAAACCAAAGAACTCTAATATAGGAGCTAACCACTCATAAAAAAACCAATAGGGATAGCTTAACATTCCTAAGCGACCATACTTAGGGTTAAAAAACATATCCTTATGTTTAAATAAAGTTTCTAAATTTCCTCTTGCCCAACGATCACGTTGGTTAATTAATATTTTAGCATCCTCGGGAACTTCTGTCCAGCAAAGTGGGTCAGGAATATATTCTATAGTATACGGAAGTTTGCGCTCGTGCATATAACGTCGCATTTTAAATACAATTTCCATGTCCTCACCAACTGTATTGGTATCGTACCCGCCAACGGCCAAGGCTATTTCTCTATCAAAAAATCCAAAAGCACCTGATATAATAAGTAGACTATCAATTCGTCCCCAAGCCATTCTTCCTAGAATAAACGAACGAGTATATTCTAGAAGTTGAAAACGTGCTAGCCAATTTGTTGGTAATCTAATTTCTTCTAGTTGCCCTCCTTGAATAACACAAGAATTAGCTACACGTATAACACCCCCAACAGCGATTACTCTTTTCTCTGAACGTTGAAAAAACGATTTTACTACATGTAATAATGCATCTGGTAATAATAGACAGTCTACATCTATACATCCTATATACTGATTTGAGGATAAGGCCATTCCTGTATTTAGGGCATCAGATTTACCGCCATTTTCCTTATCAATAACAGTAAGTTTAGAAAATGCTTTATGAGGAGATTTATAAATTCCTCTTATCGTTTTTGACTTCCAATTAGGATCTATTTCTTGTTCTATCTTAACTAGGTCGTAGGCATCAATCATTTTTTGCAAAGTATCATCCTTACTACCATCATTAACAACCATCACTTCATAGTTGACATATCTAAGAGACATTAATGATCTAATATTTTCAACAATGGTCATTCCTTCGTTGTAGGCTGGCGCAACTATTGTAATACTGGGGGCCATTGGAGATGCCATAAGCTTAGACATATCCCCAAAACTATTTTTGTTTTTATAGTGAATAGAGTTACGTGTAGAGAAATAACCCATACATACAAACATTATAAATAGTATCAGGGTAAACACAAAAAATACAATGTTTATATACGCTAGTATGATATCAAATACTCCTCCACTCATTTCTCTTTATCATAGAGTTTAGTAGACATTGCACATAGGTGATCAAACAAGGTATTTCCGTTAGAATCATCTTTTGTTTTGCCAGTATTCATTAGAACATTTTTTATTGAGGGGCCAACTTCAAAGGTTACCTTAAGAATTTCATCTTCATCCTTACTTTTTTGCATCCCTTCGGATTGTTCTTCTGCAACATCATTCAATTTTGAAACACTAGTTTTCTGTATAACAGAAGTACGCTCATAAATTTGTTCCAACGCCCATTCAGCTGTTTCACGAATGCGCTTATTCCCGTTTGAGCTTATCTCTTTTAACAGTGGGATTTCCTTTTCATCGCCTACTACTGCAATTTCTTTTAATAATAGCAATTTAACCTCTTCGTCTTTATCTTCTATTAAGTTATAAAATACACTATGTCTAACTTCGTGTACACTAAAATCTAAAAGGTTATGACTTTCATCTACTTTTGAAAAACCAGCTAATAATGTATTAATTCTATCAACTACTACAGTATTAGTTTCTTTTTTTAATAATTCTTGTAAAAATGGTATTTCTCTTTGATCGCCCATTTCTGCAATATTTTCTAGAAGCAGAATAGACTTTAAAACGGCAGGTTCGTAGAAAACCGGCTTAGGGATTTCATATGTATCTTTATCTAACTCTATAGTATTACTTTTAAAAGCATTTCTCCAATCTACTTCTGTTATAAGAGATTCCACCTTAAAGTTTTTATTAGTTTCCGGTACTACTACATCAAAATTGATGCTTGATTCAAATACACTTTCGTTAGATATTTCATCTGCAAATAAAGGCTCCTCTTCTGTAGCTAATTCATCAATACTTAAAGTTACTGTTTTAACCAAATCAGACGATACGGTTTCATTATCATCTACATCACTAGAAACTAATTCTTCATAGTCTACTAGTATCTCGTTAAGAAGGTTATTTGATG
>CALHVP010000033.1 GCA_938038975.1 uncultured Maribacter sp.
CTTTGGCTTGTTTGTGGTATAACAATTACCCTACTCTTTAGCCGTGGTGATCGCAGCTTATGGGAAAGCACACGCTTTTTTTTCGATATAGCTTTGAATCGAAATTTCTTATTAGGTTTTCACGTCATTTTTCTAGGGTGTTATCTATTATTTTTGGCAGCTCAACACTTTATTCAAGTATACCGCTCCAAAGGGAAATCAATATTTTTAAAACAGTTTGGGTATCGATTTTTGCTTCCTATACTCGTTGCTTTTATAGGACTGAAGACACTTATTTATGCCAATTCTTATGAATGGAACGATTACCAGTGGGATACTACTGTAATGAATACAGAAGGCATTGTAAATAACTTGCATGACACGGATAAGAAACAGCGCGGTATGAGCGTATTTGGCTGGTCTGAGGATAATACGGAAGCTATTAATGGTCTAATTAAAGCTAATGTAGAATGGGTGGCTGTTATCCCATTTTTATATCAAGAAGATGAAAAAACCAAAGTAATAGACCTGCCTGAGTTTCCAGAACAGTTTAGTAGAAGAGACTCTAGCTTTATTGGTATTATAGATGAGCTTCATAAAAAAGGCCTTAAAGTACATTTAAAACCACACTTATGGATGAGCAGTGGCTGGCGCTCCAACATTACGATGGAATCAACCAAAGAATGGGATACTTGGTTTGAATCTTATCGAATGAACATGCTTAGGTATGCAAAAATGGCAACGTTAACAAATGCTGAACTTTTCTGTATAGGAACAGAATTAAGGACATCCATAAAAACACAACCTAAAAAATGGTTTCAATTAATTAAAGAAATAAGACAAATCTATACAGGCGAACTTACCTACGCTGCCAATTGGTATGATGAGTATGAACATGTTCCTTTTTGGAACGAATTAGATCATATTGGAATACAAGCCTATTTTCCACTTACAAAAACAGGAAACCCTAGTTTAGAAGCCATTGAAAACGGTTGGAATACTCATATAAAAGATATGGAGCTATTACATGAGAAATATCAAAAACCCATATTATTTACAGAGGTAGGTTATAAAAGTGAAAGTCAAGCAACTATTAAACCATGGGAATGGAGTTCCATACTAAGTCCATTAATCCAAAAAAAATCTGATAAAACGCAGCAATTAGCCTTTGAAGCACTTTTCAAAAAAACCTGGCAACAACCTTGGTTATCAGGAATTTATGTATGGGAATGGAACAACCGTACTTCTAAAGAAAATGCGAAAGGAGATTTAGATTTTTCACCTCGTTTTAAACCTGCTGAAAATACAATTGCAAAGTGGTACGGAAAAGATATTTCCATAAATTAACGATATTAGCAGTATGAACACAAGAAGAAAATTTATTAGACAAACCAGTCTTGGAGCACTAGCATTAGGACTTTCAAACGAATTTATTTTTGCAAACACAAAGGCGTTTATTGAGAAAGAGTTGAAAATTTCTCTTGCACAGTGGTCACTAAATAAGGCCTTTTTTGGAGGAGATTTAGATGCAGAAGATTTTGCTTCTATAGCCAAAAATACTTTTGATATTGATGCTATTGAATACGTTAATTCATTCTACAAGGATACCGCTACTAATGAGACTTTTTGGTCTATGATGAGAATGAAGGCAGAAGAAAATGGGGTTAAGAGTTTATTAATAATGGTAGATGAAACTGAAAAGTTAGGAGATTTGGATACTACCAAGAGAACAAAAGCAGTAGAAGATCACTATAAATGGATACATGCCGCAAAAATATTGGGTTGCCATTCTATCCGAGTAAATGCTTTTGGTGATGGCTCTCCTGCAGAACTAGAAAGTACCTTGGTTGATGGCTTAGGACGATTAACAGAATATGCGGCAAAAGAGAACATTAATGTACTATTAGAAAATCATGGTTTACATACCTCCAATGCAATATATATGGCTGGTATTATAAAGCAAGTAAACAGCCCATTTTTAGGAACACTACCAGATTTTGGTAATTGGTGTGTAAGTGCAGAATGGGGTGGTACCAATGAAGCGCAAAACTGTGTAAATAGCTATTCCCCAGAACAAGGTCTTAAAGAATGGTTGCCATTTGCTAAAGGC
This sequence comes from uncultured Maribacter sp., assembly GCA_938038975.1. GTDB lineage: Bacteria > Bacteroidota > Bacteroidia > Flavobacteriales > Flavobacteriaceae > Maribacter. The sequence goes on from CALHVP010000033.1 coordinate 2,090, forward strand.
GTTAGCGCTAAAGCGTATGACTTTGATGCAGCTGGTAATGATACTGTTGTGGACTACCCTAAACTTCTAAAGATGGTAAAAGAATCTAATTTTAATGGTCATATAGGTATTGAATATGAGGGTGATGGAATGAGTGAAATAGAAGGAATAAAGGCAACCAAAAAATTAATAGAAACTACTTGGAAAGCTATATAAAAATGTAATTCTATTTATAGTATAAAACACCACTTTGGCTAAACATTTTAACAAAATTCATAATCTAAAACTACGTACTATCGTAGTATAAATAAAGAAAAAACCTTCATAGCACTATATTTTATTAAAAATTAGACAAATTTCAGCATATGCATGAATTATTCATTTTGTTGAACCTTTTATATCTAATAATTTTTTTATTTTTAAGTTAACAAACAGCAGTTTTGAATAAATAATTGATTGTTAATGACTTACGTTTTTCACCAATTTAAAAGAATAATAACACCATTTAGAGTTGAGGGATTTTTCCCTAATATGCTAATGCTTATTCCTAGATTAATAGCAGGTTTTCTACTCACCTTTGTTTATGCTCCAGAAGTTTTTGGTACCCCATGGACACCAAAAGCTTTAGGCCTTAAATTTTTAGAAGTAGCAGATTGGTTTGTTTTAGCTGTTACAGATTTTGGAACACCTTTTGATTTAATGCCTCATGCGTTTGCCTGGTCTGCAGGTTTTACTGAAGCGTTTGGCGGAATTTTATTAGCATTAGGGCTTAATACGCGAATTACTTCTTTTTTTATCACCTGTGTAATGGCTATTACCATTTATTTTAGTGAATGGGACGATACCTGGAGTATCCTCCCTACCTTTTTATTCTTTTGTATCGGCCTATTTTACCTTGGTTTTGGCTCAGGAAAATTTGGTTTAGATTATTGGTTTGCAAACCGCAAATCATAATGTTATAAATTATCTAACTGGTTGCTCTTTTTATCATCGCTGATTGTCCAGAAGAAACCAACAACAAAAAAAGCATCTGCCGTAGGTCGTATCGTACGTCTATCAAAAACGCCATCAACATTTGGTGTATTCGCATATTGATATCCATTCACATTTTTAAATCCTGTAATATTACTCACCGAGAAAAATAGAATTTTTTGTTGAGAAATTAAATAAGCCCAATTCATATTAATACTGTTGAAAGCGGTTGTTTTTTCAGCTAAAAATTCTGGAGTGTTAGGATTATCGTAAGGTCTTCCGGAGCCATGATTGTATGATACTCCTATCTGTGAACGCCAATCTTCTACCCAGTATTTAGTAACCAAGGAGAGGCTATGTGCTGGTGCAAAATTAGGAGTTGCTCTTTCACTGAAATTTCTAAAATCTCGTTTGGTGTCCAAATACGAATAGGAAGCCCAATAGTCTACGTTTTTAATACTCTTATTATCTCTCCAAAAAATATCAATACCAGTAGCATAACCACTTCCTAGATTATTAAACGTAGCGTTAAACTGAGGTATCTCCGTATCAAACTTTACCAGACTATTATAATCTTTATAGTAGGTCTCTGCTCTAAAGGTTTTGCCATCAGATAAATATTGATAATTTAAAATATAATGAGCCGTCTTTTCAAAATTTAAGTTCTGATCAAACTTTAATGATTCACTCAAAGGATTCTGGTAAAAATCACCATAAGCTAATGAGAACTGACCTTTATCACTACTCTTATAGGCCAAGGAAATACGTGGAGCAATATTCGAGTCGTCCAAGAAGCTAGAATACTCTCCTCTAATTCCAAGTTTCATCGCAAAATTATTATTAAAAAATACATCTGCCTCTGCAAAACCAGCACTAAGATTGTCGTTAAAGCCCGTATCAAAATCAAAACCATCCGGAGCCATAAAATTTTCTTGGTAGTCAGTAATAAAGTGTTCCAATCCAAAATTTAATTGAAAACGGTTACTAAATGTTTTCTTCACTTTCACTTTTAAATGCCCTGCCGTTTCATTAGCATCGATATCATTCGTTTCGAATTTAATGTCGTTTCTATCTGAAGAAATACTAGCACCAGCGGTCATTGTCCATTCCCTATCAAAAAAATGTTTATAGCTCGTATTCGCATATAGATTGCTATTTTTTAGTTTGAAATTTACAAAATTAGCAAAATTAGCATCCTCCTGATCCAAGTCAAGATTTGCTTGATTGAAACCTGTATAAAATTTAAACATACCCTTATCTGTCTTACTTCTAAAAACGGCTTCACCAGAGAAAGACTCGTATGGTTTATTCCAGCGTGCTCCTTGTTCATTTGGAATAAGCCACTGATAAGGAGCCAGATTTATATATTGGGCATTAACACTAAGTGATTTTTTACCCCATATTTCCGTTCTACCTAACCCCGCTCCTACCGATAACACAGAAATATCTGTTTTCTCCTGGTCTGGCTCATCTACCGTATTTAATAATAGTACACTTGATAAGGCTTGGCCGTATTCAGCGGAATACCCCCCTGTACTAAACGTTATCCCCTTAAATAGAAAAGGAGAAAACCTACCTCTTGTAGGTACATTATTTGCTGTAGCATTAAAAGGTTGAAAAACGCGAAGACCATCAATAAAAACTTGTGTTTCGCCAGCTTGTCCACCTCGCACAAATAGGCGACCATCTTCACTTACATTAGAAGTTCCGGGCAGTGTTTGTAGCGCTCCAACAAAATCACCAGCCGCTCCAGCGGTGGTCACAATATCTAAAGGTTTTAATACGGATACTTTAGAATTATCACCAGCTTCAAAAGTACCAGCGGTTAAAGTGACCCCTGTTAATTGATTAATAGCTTCTTTAAGAATGACATTCATATCTACTAAAAAAGAAATAGCTCCAAATTGCATATAGGAATCATATGAAATCATTGAAACAATTAAATTTTGGTTACCTGTTTCTTGAGTCTCAAAACTAAATTCGCCTTTATCGTTTGTGGTTCCACCGTCATAGGTCCCTTCTAAATAAACATTGGCACCTTTAATAGGCACTTTCTTAGTGTCTGTTACAGTTCCAGATATAATTTGCTGTGCGTTCATAAAAGAGACCGTTAGCATGCATGAGATGAGGAGTAATAGATATTTCATTGAATTTGCTTTTGATTGATTTTACTATTGATTGATGAAGCAAATTTGTAGTAAGACCGTAAATCATCACAATTATAACTACTGAACCGTAGAATTCTATTACCCAAGTGTGTCGCTTGGTAGTTATGGACTTAATTCATGGGTTAGCAAACCAAGAATAAGATGAGACATCTCGTATATAAGGATACCATATCTTCAAATCAGAGCTAAACATTTACACATATAAATGCTAGTTCATTCCCTTATAGCTTCCTGCTGGCAGCCTAAAAACAGTTCGTCCCTATAATTCTACAATTGGGTAATCCTGTTTTTCATAAACAGTAGTATTCCTAGAGATTTGTATCAACGATAAACAAATAACAAACAAATAGTATGAAAACAATTGGACTTATTTTAGGATTAGTATTTAGCAGTTTAGTAGCAACAGCGCAAGACAATAAAGGTGTAACCATTACAGTGGTTATAGAGAATGTGCTTTCAGATGAAGGTATTATTATGGGTGCTTTACATACGGAACAGACTTTTATGAAAGGACCCGGAGTAGTAAATCAACAGGTAGATGCTGCTAAAGGCGAGGTTACGCTTACATTTGAAAATGTAGAGAAGGGTAGTTTTGCTTTAATGTTACTACATGATGTAAATAACAACCAACGAATGGATTTTGAAGCTAATGGCATGCCTAAAGAAAACTACGCAACATCTGGAGAAACTACATTTGGGCCACCAAGCTTTGCTGGTGCGCAATTCAATGTTGTGGATGAAGATTTGGAATTTAAAATTCGATTTTAATAAACGAATTACTAAAAATAAAACAGTTTATCAATCAAAAAAGCAAAGGGCTTACCATGTGGTAAGCCCTTTGCTTTTTAGTTATTAATCTAGAACAATCTATTATGAACACAAGCTAAATAGTTAAGGATTAATGGCTACTAAATTGTGGTACGTATTTTCCTTCAAATATTAAGAAAACAATAACACCCATTACCATACTTTATTCCCTTAATTAATTAGTTTTAGCGTCTAAGACCAACCTATCATGACAAAAAAGCGACTTCTTTATATAGGAATTCCTGTTTTACTACTAATTTTTGGATACACTTTTTTTTCTTCAGATGACGAAGACCAAATTTCTATCACTACTAAAGTTATCCGAGGAGAATTCCTAAATGAAGTTATCATTTCAGGAGAAGCGCAATCTACCAGTTTAAAGAATATTGATGGCCCAGCCAATCTGCGAAAATTTAGACTAAACAATATTAAAATTCAAGATTTAATACCAGAGGGCACCGTAGTAAAAGCTGGGGATTATGTAGGTAAACTAGACCCATCTCCGGTTAATGAGCAAATTATAGAAGCACGCTTAAATTTGGAAAGTGCGGAATCAAAATACTTACAAGAACAATTAGATACTACGCTTACCTTAAAGCAAGAGCGAACCGCTATTAAAGACATCGAGTTCAATATGCAAGAAGATGAACTAGAGCTAAAGCAATCTATTTACGAATCACCCACCACTATAAAACAGCTCGAAATAAAAATAGAAAGAGCTACTAGAGATTTAAGAGAAAAAAAGGAAGATTATTCTATTAAGAAGCGAAAGGCTGTTGCAAAAATGGTTGAAGTTGGTACAGAAGTATCTAAGATTAGGACTAAACTAGATGATTTAATTGCATTACAAGCCTCCTTTACTATTCATTCAGATGCAAGTGGAATGGTTACATATGCTAAGAATTGGGATGGAAGCAAGAAGAAAGTAGGGTCAGATATTAATGCTTGGAATTTAACTATAGCAACATTACCTGACTTGACTAAAATGGAATCAAAGACATTTTCCAATGAAGTTGATATACGAAAACTAAAGGAAGATCAAGAGGTATCCGTTGGCTTTGATGCCTTTCCTGATATTACAATGGATGGGGTAGTAACTACGGTAGCCAATGTTGGCGAAAACAAAAGAGGGTCAGATATTAAACTTTTTCAGGTCTTAATAAAGCTTAAGGACTCTAATGCAAGGATACGCCCAGGAATGACTACTTCAAACAGAATTCTAATACAAAAACAAGAAGATGTACTGATGATTCCTTTAGAAGCTGTTTTTTCAAAAGACTCCATCAGTTACGTATATACAGACTCTGGTTTTTCAATTACTAAAAAGCAAGTTGAATTAGGTGAATCAAATGAAGATGTAATCATTGTTACAAAGGGATTAAAGGAGAAAGATGTAGTTTATCTGAGCAAACCAGTAGGCCTTGAAGAGAAAAGCATAGCAGAGGTAAATTAGGTTTCTATATGATAGACAAGATACTTATAGAGACCATAAAATCTAACTTCACGGAGGCAATACGCGTAATTTTGGCTAATAAGGTGCGAACCTTGTTAACTGCTCTAGGCATTATCTTTGGAGTTGCAGCCGTAATTACTATGCTAGCCATTGGTAAAGGTGCAGAGCGAGAAATTCTATCTCAATTAGAATTAGTAGGTGTAAATAATATATTAATTACACCAATCCCTGACGAACCGGACGAGAATAATTCTGAAGATGAAGAGGATACAGGAGCCTCAGAAACTATACGATTTTCTAAAGGATTAGATTTATTAGATATTGCCAGTATCCAAAACATACCCACGATAAAACAAATAAGCCCAGAAATAATCATGGAGACCTACATGATTAAAAAAGGAAGACAAAGTTCTGTAAAGCTAATTGGAGTAACGAATTCTTTTTTTGAAACTTCTAATGTTAATATTGGTCAAGGTAAAAATTTCACAGAAGCACAAGCTATAAATGCCCAACCAGTATGCATCATTGGTGAAAAAGTGGAGAAAAAATTATTCACCGGTGAAAGTGCAATAGGTAAGCAAATAAAAGTTAAAGATGTTTGGCTTAAAGTAATTGGAATAATAGAAGAAAAGTTAATATCTGAAACTGCCCAAGAAAATTTAGGAATAAGAGATTTAAACCAGGACATATATGTGCCTATCCAAACATTTTTGGTGCGCTATAAAAATCGAAAAATAATTGTTGATCAGGAAATGCCGCAGGGCATGTTTATCATTAATGGCGGGAGTAACGGCCCAAAGAAAAGAACACCACGTGGTAACTACCATCAAATTGATAGACTAACGGTACAAGTACATAATTCCAATGAATTAAAAAGCACGGCGGAGGTAATTAGTAAAATGCTTAAAAGAAAGCATAATGGGATGATGGATTTTGAAATCACCATTCCCATAAACCTATTGAAGCAACAGCAAAAAACGAAGCAAATTTTCAATATTGTTCTGAGTATAATTGCTGGCATATCACTACTTATTGGTGGTATAGGAATCATGAATATAATGCTTGCCTCTATTTTAGAACGCACCAAGGAAATTGGTATTATAAAAGCAATTGGTGCTACCAAGCAAGATATTGTTTTGCAATTTTTATCCGAATCTATTTTAATTAGTCTAGGTGGCGGAATCCTTGGATGTATATTAGGTATTGTGGGAGCATATATCCTAGAATTTACAACAGGTATTGAAACAATCGTAACCGTAGGCTCTATATTATTATCATTTTTAGTTGCTACGCTTATCGGGCTTATTTTTGGCGTTTTACCTGCAAAAGCTGCTGCCAATAAAAATCCCATCGAAGCAATTAGACATGAATAATTATTCAATACAATAGCTGTTGAACCTAACTAATATCAGATTGATTAAACCAAACCAAATGAAAATAATTTCCTTTTTTATAGTACTGATTTTACCTTTTTTGATGGTTGCCCAGTCTCAAAAAATAAAATTAACTGAAGCCATAAAAATTGCTCAACAAAAATCACCACAATACGTAAGAGCAGTAAATACCTATCAAGGCAGCTATTGGAGGTATCGGAATTTTAAGGCAGATTTCTTACCGCAAATAAGTTTAAATGCTACATTACCACAGTACTCAAACTCCATTAGAAGGCTAACAAACGATTTAGGACAAGATATCTTTGTAAATCAGAATCAATCTGTTATAGAAGCGGGTTTGCTTATAAATCAAAAAGTACCTTTTACTGGTGGGGAGTTTTTTGTTAGTAGCCAATTAGAACGTGTTGATCGTTTTGGTGATGATGAAGCTACCAATTTTTCGTTAGTCCCTTTCTCAATAAACTATTTTCAAAATTCATTATTCTATAATCCATACAAATGGAACAAGAAAATTGAACCACTACGCTATGAAGAATCTAAGCGTGACATTATAGAGAGTATGGAAAATATTTCCCTAACGACTTGTATGCGGTATTTTGGACTATTAAGAGCACAGGTAACCTTACAAATCGCAAAAAACAACTTATCCAATCAAGATACCTTATTGCAAATAACAAAA
>CALHVP010000034.1 GCA_938038975.1 uncultured Maribacter sp.
TAAGTCAATTTTGAATGCCCTCTAGAAGTGTTGATCAGGTCTTGAAAGACACTTTTCACAAATGCGGCAAAAGCAAGTATTCCTACTCCACTTTTCACCCGTTTCTGTTCAAATTTCAGGTACTTTTTTAGATTATAGGCAATTGCGGAGAGATGCATCACCTTGTTGGCCTGTTTCAAACCGATGGTATTTATCTTTCGCATGCCCATAAACTGGGTGAGTGTTCCAAAAACCGGTTCTACCGTACTCTGGCGCTTGCCCTTCATGTACCTGCCCCGTGGGCTTTTCACCCTTGCAATGTTACGTTCGTATTCTTCACGGTAATAGGTCACCGAAAACTGTTTCTCGTTCACTTTCCCCAAGCAGCTTTGCCTTAGCGGACAGCCCTTGCAGATCTTACTCGATGCACGGTACGCTTTCTTTTTGGTCTTGGTACGACTATCTAAAAACACCTTCCTGAAAGGGATGATTTTGCCCTGCGGGCAGAGATAATAATCTTCGGACTCGATATATGTAAAACCATTTGGACCTCCTTTATAGGTGCCATGCGGTGGAATAAAACTCTTTAAACCCTGCTTTTCTAGAAATGCATAGTTCTCGCCACTACTGTAGCCCGTGTCCGCTACACAGTTCTCAAAAACCAGACCTTGTTGCCATAAGCGTTTTCGTAATCGTTGTACGATATCCTGAAGTTGCTGGTTGTCCTTACCGTCTGCATGATAGGCTTTGATGTCGGTAATCACATGATGCGCCGTATCCACGCTTAATTGGCTTAGGTAGTTCAGCTTTCTGGCCTTGCCAGGTTTAACGCTTATTCTCGCATCTGGATCGGTGGGACTATAGTGAGTTTTGTTGCTGGTGTACTTGCTGCCTTTGTTTCCCGCACCGGGGCGTTGATCTTGGTCTGTGCTCCATTTCTTATTCCTGCTTTCGATGGCTCCCAATTCTTTCTTGCTCGCTGTGATACTACGCTGACCTTTATCTGACTTATCCTCTTTACTCTTGCGGTGAGGAACTTCTTTGTCTATTGAACTAATCGCACGTATCTTTTTCAGATGCTCTTGCAAATCCTCTTCAGGTACTTTTAGCTCCAAGGTATCCATCGAGGCGTTCGCCTTTACAGGGGCGGAATCTATGGTCTGGGTATGACCGCTGACCATACCTTTTTCTACGCATATTGATAAAACCTTTGTAAATACTTGTTCAAATACTGACTCTGGAAAGAGTTGGCGCGTTCTACTTATGGTACTATGCCAAGGAAGTTCTTCATCGATATCATAGCCTATGAAAAATAGAATATCCAAACGCATGGAACAATGCGCTATCAGTTTACGATCACTAATAAGGTTCTCCAGATAACCCACCAAACACAGCTTGAAGAACACTACAGGGTCAATGCTCTTTTGACCGCTCTCGCCATAATACCTCTTGGTCAACTTATAAAGAAAATCTAGATTCAACACTCCTTTTAAACGCCTGTAGAAATTGTTCTTAGGGATACGCTCACTCAACTGAAAATGGGCGAACAGCTTTTCTTGGTAATCCTTTTTTCCTTGCATAACTAAAGTTAAGCAAAAACAGTATTTTTATCAAGGACTTGTGCAACAGGCACAAAGGTTATAAACAATAGGAGTTTCGGGCTTTCACATAGGTTTGCTTATTTTTGTGAGGTCGCTAAATCTTAAGGATTTAGCTTTGGAATAGAAAAAATAAATTAAAACCCGCCCGGACCAGAAAGGCACGTTCGGGCGGGCAATAAACTTTAGCTTCATGCGCAGATGGAAACTAGTCAACTCGTCCACGGCTAAAGTAGATGGCGTACCCCCGCATTTCGCTTTGTAGAACCATTGTGCTTCATTATGATCAACCAATAACCAAATGATAAAATTCTTTAGAAAAATTAGACAAAGACTTTTAACTGAAAACAAATTCAGTAAATATCTAATTTACGCAATTGGAGAAATTATTCTTGTGGTCATTGGAATTTTGATTGCGCTATCTATTAATAACTGGAATGAAAAGCAGAAGGATTTAGAAAAGGAGCAATTAATATTAAAACAACTTCATAGTGAGTACCAAAGTAATTTGGCGCAGTTAGATGAGAAAATTCTTATGCGAAATGAGGGACTCGAAGCTTGTGATAAGTTACTCAATCAAATTGATAATCCAGAAACTATTAATGAAGAGGTTCTTTATAATTCCCTTTGGCAAATTCTTCGAGACCCAACATTTGATCCAATAAAGAATGACATTGTAGGGTCACAAAATCTACGTCTTATACAAAATGAAGAGTTAGTTAGAATTTTATCTAATTGGTCTTCTGAAGTATACCAGGTTCAAGAGCTAGAATTGGAGTATAAAAAAATTAGGACAGAAATTATTATACCTTGTTACAATAAACTGGGTATTTCTAGAAACTTAAACAATGCTTTATGGAAAGACGGATACACTCCAACAGAAGCACTAGACAAGAAGTATAATTACAAATTCACTATAAAACCATCAAAAAAAGATGTAGACCTTAAAGAAGTTCTTTCAGATGTTGAATTGGAGGGGATTATTAGTCAGATAATAACTTTTAATCAAGTCACAAATCTTCAATCTCATACCTTACGGGATAGAATAAAAAACATGCTTAAAATAATAGAACAGGAAATTGAAAAACAATAGACTTCACTAAGTTTCTATGAACCGTTGCATTAGTTAAAATGAGATACAGCAAATACATAATTGAAGATAATCAGATAGTCTTTGAGTTCTATGAATTTCGCTTTAGCTCTTTGAGGAAAAACAATATTCTAACTATAGATAGAATTAACGAGGTTGATTTTAATACGTTTCCATGTTCAATGGAAATTGATAATAGGGAACTCATCTTCTTTAATCATGATGATGATGCAAGAATTAAAGAATTTACGGAAAAGCACAGTATCAAAAAGTCCAAAAAAGAAGACGCTTGGGCTTTAATCTGTAACGAATTTTTGGATACAGAATTTGAAAAAACAGAAATTGAAAGTCATAAAAAAGCACTTAGGCAGCTCGGTTTTGCCCCATTAGAATTACAAGAAATAAGTAAAAAAGTAAAGTGGACATTATTTGGAACCCTGGAATGGAACTACTTAGGACATTGGGACGTATTGGCAATGAAACAAAACAGAAGTTTCTTTTATCGTTGGTATGGTCGAGATTACTATTGGTGGACAATGGCAATTGCTTTAAAAGGGAAAAACTGATACCAACAGAATCCACAAATAATAGGTGCTTTGGAATTAAACAAAAGGTTTGTGTATTTTTATAAAGTACTCAAGTGATTTATAGTTTTATTATGGGTTGGCGGTTAGTAAATCTTACTTTCATAAGATAGTTTTATGGTAAACCCATTTGTATATATTAGAAAAATAATAAATAGACCCCGTTATGCATAATAAAACTGAGTTTATACAATGTCAGTTCGAGTGCTTGATTTTATACTAATTTAATTGTAAAATTAAGTGTACTTCGGCTAAGCTCAGTAGACCTATCGAGAACTTTTTGGAACACGAAAGCTTCTCGATACTATGTTCGCTCTGGAAAAGGTCGCGAAAATCACTCGAAGTGACATCCATTAACATGAAACAAGCTAAAATGCACAAAAGGTTAATTAGAATATGAAAATAGGAATACTTGTAATCTCGGTAATACTCTTTGCATCTTTTGAAGGGAACGCTCAAACAGAATTTGTGCTTAAACCCACTCAAAGTATGATAATGACGGGTAAAGGTGTTGGTCAAGATGCAACAATTAACCCTTATTTGGGAGAAGATTGCTATGCCATAATAAAGAATATTGGAAAAATAGAATTTTCTATTAGAGTACAACAAGAAGGAAGAATTATAGAAGAAATTTCTATCCTTAAAGATGAATTAAAAAAAGTAACACTTTTTAAAGGGTATGAACTATACTTAGATTCGAATCCAAAGGGGATTGCAAAAGCAAGTGTAGCTTATGAACAAGTAAAGGAATAAAAACTGTACTACAAACAGATGTTCATAATGGCTTGGTGGCATGCTTATAAATTAAATGCTAGCAACAATTAGATTAAAATCTAAGAAAAATGGAAGTTACAGCTGAGAAAAATAAAAAAGTGGCAGATATGATATTCGCATCTATTTACCCACTTTACTTGAATAGATTAATAAAAAACGGAAGAACCAAGGAAGAACTGAACCAGGTAATAGAATGGCTAACCGGATTTGATGAGAATAAATTACAAGCACTTATTGAAGAGAAGGTGACTTTTAGAACTTTTTTTGAAAAAGCAGAAGTACATGCAAATGCCCATCTTATTAAAGGAGTTGTTTGTGGTTATCGAATCGAAGAAATAGCCGATGAGTTCTACGTG
>CALHVP010000035.1 GCA_938038975.1 uncultured Maribacter sp.
TTGCCAGTAGATGCCGTTCCCGTAATTACAGGGTTTATAGCAGCTACTGAAGACGGACAAACAACAACGCTGGGAAGAAACGGTAGTAATTATTCAGCTGCACTGTTAGCAAATTTTCTAGATGCAAAAGAGCTGCAAAACTATACCCATGTAGACGGTATTTTTACTGCAAATCCTGATTATGTTAAAGAAGCTAAACGTATATCTCATCTTTCGTATGCAGAGGCCAATGAGCTTGCTAATTTTGGTGCAACTATTTTACATGCAAAGACCATTATTCCGCTTATAGAAAAGAATATTCCGCTACGTATTTTAAATACCTATAACGACGATAGTGAAGGAACATTAATAAGTGCTAAATCCAGCAAAGAAGGGATTAAAAGTTTATCGGTTATTGAAGATGTTTCACTAATTAACCTAGAAGGTAGAGGTCTTTTAGGTAAGGTGGGTATTGATGCCCGTATTTTTAAGACTTTAGAATCCAACAATATAAGTGTGAGTATCATCTCTCAAGGTTCATCTGAGCGTGGTATTGGACTTGTGGTAAAACGTAACAAGGCACATAATGCAAAACATGCTTTAGAAGAGGAGTTTGCAACAGATTTTAAATCTAAGGATATTAACATCATCAAGGTGATAGATGAGGTCTCTGTAATTTCTATCGTAGGTCAGGATTTAAGTACATTTCATAAGCCTTATAATGCGCTCATTAAAAATCAGATTACACCGCTACTTTTTAATAACACCGTATCTGGTAAGAATGTAAGTATCGTAGTAAGGAAAAGGGATTTAATTAAGGCCTTGAATGTGATGCACGGTCAAATTTTTGGATTTAGTAAAAAAGTTAATCTTGCGGTTTTTGGACACGGCAATGTAGGCGGAACGCTTATTGACCAAATTTTAAAATCAACCAAAACAATTTCTAAAAGAAAGGGGATAGATCTTCGAGTTTTTGCTATTGCCAATTCTAAAAAAGTAGTGTTGAATTCAGAAGGAGTTTCTAAGAATTGGAAAACTGAATTAAAATCTAATGGACAACCATACAATCAAAAAGATATTTTTGATTTCGCGAAAATACATCATTTAGAAAATCTAATTGCCGTAGATAATACGGCTAGTCAGGATTTTGTAGCACATTATTTTGATTTTGTGGAGAATGGTTTTGACATGGTGTCCTCAAATAAAATAGCCAATACTTTGGGCTTTGATTATTATCAATTGCTTCGTGAGGAGTTGGCAAAACATCAAAAGCAGTATTTGTATGAAACCAATGTAGGTGCGGGATTACCCTTAATAGATACCATTAAATTATTACACTTATCTGGTGAGAATATCACTCGTATAAACGGTGTTTTTTCTGGTTCTTTGAGCTATATATTCAATACGTTTTCAGAGGTTGATGCACCTTTTTCATCTATTTTAAAAGATGCGATGCAAAGAGGATATACGGAGCCAGACCCAAGAGAAGATTTGTCTGGAAACGATGTAGGCCGCAAGCTGTTGATTCTAGCTCGAGAACTAGATTTAAAAAATGAGTTCACGGATATTACTATTGAAAACCTAATTCCAGAAAGTTTACAAACTGTAGATACCGAATTTTTTATGAAGAATTTAGAGGTGTTAGATGAAAAATTTAATCAAATAAAAAGGAACCAAAAACCAAATCATGTGCTTAGATATGTGGGGGATTTACATGGTAATCTTCAGAAAGAAAAAGGAATCTTGGATGTGAAATTAGTATCGGTTCCTAAAATAAGTGCATTAGGGCAAGTAAAAGGGTCAGATTCAATCATAGAGATATATACAGAATCTTATGGCGAAAATCCTCTTGTGATTCAAGGAGCAGGAGCAGGTGCAGCAGTTACCGCGAGAGGTGTTTTTGGAGATATTTTAAGGATTGCTGAAAAGGGATAATATGAAAAAAAAATTTGAAACCAATGCCATACGTACGCAGATAAATCGCACAGAGCATTTGGAACATTCTGTTCCGTTATACCTTACTTCTAGTTTTGTTTTTGAAGATGCAGAGGATATGCGTGCGTCGTTTGCAGAGGAAAAAGAACGGAATATTTATTCACGCTATTCCAATCCAAATTCTTCAGAGTTCATAGAAAAAGTATGCCAAATGGAAGGTGCTGAAGCGGGTTTTGCTTTTGCAAGTGGCATGGCTGCCGTTTTTTCTACATTGGCTGCCTTGTTGGAGAGTGGTGATCATATGATTTCTGCTCGTAATATTTTTGGGTCAACACATTCTCTACTAAATAATTTTTTTCCAAAGTGGAATATCTCGCATAGTTATTTTAAGATTGATGATTTCGAAAGTATTGAGAAGCTGATTACTCCAACGACAAAACTAATTTATGCGGAGACACCAACAAACCCTGGGGTAGATGTTCTTGATTTAGAGGCTTTAGGTAAAATAGCTAAAAAGCATAATTTAATACTAGTCATTGATAACTGCTTTGCATCACCCTATTTACAGCAGCCTATAAAATTTGGTGCCGA
>CALHVP010000036.1 GCA_938038975.1 uncultured Maribacter sp.
AATAAATTACAAGCACTTATTGAAGAGAAGGTGACTTTTAGAACTTTTTTTGAAAAAGCAGAAGTACATGCAAATGCCCATCTTATTAAAGGAGTTGTTTGTGGTTATCGAATCGAAGAAATAGCCGATGAGTTCTACGTGTATAAACAATGCAGACGTATGGAAAAGCTAATTGATGAATTGGCAAAAGGCCGTAAAATGGAAAAAATTCTGCGAGTAGAAAAGAAATGATACTGGCAATAATAAGGTATACCCAGAAACCATTTTACTCAAATGACTTGGAATTGTGAGTTCTATTTAGAAAAAGAAAAATTAATTAAGGTACTATCTTTTGGACATGGAAAAACCGAAAACGAAGAATGGAATCCAGAACTAATTTTTGATATATATAAAACTCGTTTAAATGAACTGAATCGTTTAAAAAATAGTTTTCCAGATTGTAAAATGCATAAAGAACATCATAAATATATTCAGAAGGCTATTGATTGTGCTTCAAAAGCAAAGGAGAAAGGAAACCATCCTTTTGGTGCCGTGCTTGTAAACGCAACCGGAGAGATACTTCTTGAATCTGAGAATACGGTCATTTCTGATAATGATATTACAGGACATGCAGAACTTAATTTGGTTAAGAATGCAGCACGATTATATGATAAAGAATTCTTATCTACATGCACATTGTATAGCAGTACAGAGCCATGCCCAATGTGTGCTGGAGCTATTTTTTGGAGTAATATTAGAAAAGTTGTATTTGGTTTAAGCGAACGAAAATTTTACAGCTTGTTTGATAAGCGGAATGAAGAGATATTATATATGCCTTGTAAAGATGTTCTTGATAAAGGAAATAAGAGAATTCAAATTATTGGGCCTGTATTAGAAGACGAAGCCATTAAAGATCATAAAGGATTTTGGGACTGAGTAAAATTAGTAGCTTGTAAAAAAAGTAACGTAGTTAACAATCATTAAAATCACTTCCTATGTTTGGGATTTCCAATTTTGAAACGTTTCTTATTGCCGCAATAATTTTGAATATAACACCAGGAGCAGACACCATGTATATTCTTGGAAGAAGTATTTCGCAAGGAAAAAAAGCTGGGATACTGTCTGCCTTAGGTATTTCTGCGGGCTCATTAATACATTGTATAGTTGCAGCATTTGGTCTTTCTGTTATTATTGCTACATCTGCTATAGCCTTTGGTATCATTAAATATTTGGGTGCTGGATATTTGATTGTGTTAGGGGTGAAAGTGCTCATGAAGAAATCGAATAAGGAATTTGAATTTGAAAAATTAAACCCAAAGAAAACGAGTAACTGGAACATATTTGTCTCTGGAATTCTTACTAATATTTTGAATCCAAAAGTGGCCTTATTCTTTTTAGCATTCTTACCTCAGTTTATTAACGCTAACAATACAACAAATGCTTTGCCATTTATAGTTCTAGGATTAACATTTATTGCAACAGGAACCATTTGGTGTTTGGCATTAGCATGGTTTTCGGCTAAACTATCGAGTAAGATTAGAAAGAATTATAAAATTAAAACCTCGTTGGATAAAATTACAGGAGGCATCTTCATAGCACTAGGAGTAAAACTCGCATTATTAGTAAAATGATAGGAACTAATCATTAACCATAAGAAATAGTGCCAAAAGCAGATATCCTAGTGATAATTAAGTAGCTAATATATTTATTACGTTTATATACGCCTAAAATACAGAAAAATCCTACCTTTATATGAATTGTACTGAAATCTCCTACACATTAAAAAGTTTTGAAACTGATATACGATGAACAGTCAAGAAATATTAAAACTAAGAAAGCAATTAACACTTATTAATGAGACAGTTTCAAACGAAATCTACAATTTAGGAGATTCTTCTTTTGAACATATTGTCATTAAATTAAATGATGCTTTATCTGCAGACTATACATTTATTGGGGAACTAAATCATGATAGAAGTCAAATCACTACAATTGCTTTAGCCAATAAAGATGGCCTAATGGATAATTTTTCATATGATGTGAAAAATACGCCGTGTGAGCTTGTAATTTGTCAAAAACCTTGTTCGTTTCCTAAGAATGTTGCCTCATTATTTCCAAAAGACCAACTGCTAGTTGACATGGAAATAGAAGCATACACAGGAATTCCTTTATACAACTCTAAATCTGATCCAACAGGTATTTTGGTATGTATGTTTAAAGAAGCAATTACAGATATTCATACATATGAATCAATACTACTCATTTTTGCTTCAAGAGCTGGTGCAGAAATCGAACATATGAAGCTGTATGCAAGCCTAGATGAACACAAGAACGAACTTGAAAATAAAGTACAGGAGAGAACAAAAGAATTACATCAAAAAAACCAAGAACTAGAGGTAACCAACAAAGAATTAAGTCTAGTAGTTAGTAAACTTTCAGAAGCTCAAAATCAGCTTATTCACTCAGAAAAAATGGCTTCCTTAGGTATTCTTACCGCTGGTGTTGCTCATGAGATAAACAACCCGTTAAATTTTATTCTTGGTGGCTACACAGGTTTAAAGAATTATTTTGAAGCAACTAATAATATAGCTAACGACGAGATAAACTTTTTCTTAAATAGCATTAATGTTGGTGTAGATAGAGCTTCTAAAATTATAGACGGTCTTAGTCAATTTAGTAGATCTACAGACAGCTTTGATGAGAATTGTAATATTCATAAGATTCTAGATGACTGTTTAATTATGCTAGATATCAGTATAAAAGATAGAATTAAATTAAGGAAAAATTACACAACTTCAAACGTTACAATAGACGGTAACTTAGGGAAACTACATCAGGTGTTTTTGAATATTTTAAATAATTCAATCCAAGCAATAGGAAATAAGGGCGAAATTTTAGTTGAAACTAAACGTG
>CALHVP010000037.1 GCA_938038975.1 uncultured Maribacter sp.
TTTTACTAATTACCGCTAAGGCAACTGCAAACTGTCAACTAACACGTGTTAAATTCACCTAATCCCTAGCCCATTTCCTATACTAGTGTTATTTTTAAAGGGACTAATCTAAAAAACTTAACAATGAGAAAAACGTTGCTAACGCTATGCCTATTCTGGTGTAGTGCATTTTTATTTGCGCAGGACTACTTTCCTGAAAACGATGGTGTAAAAGCCAATAATAACAACTACACCGCATTTACGAACGCCAAAATATTCGTAACCCCTACCGAGGTGATTACCAAGGGTACTTTATTAATACAAAACGGAAAAGTAGTTTCGGTTGGTACTGCTGTTAATCTACCGGCCAACACGGTAACAATAAATTTGGAAGGAAAATCTGTTTATCCATCATTTATAGATGTCTATTCTAAGTTTGGTGTAGAACAACCAAAGAGAAAACCAGGTGGTAGACGTTCTCCGCAATATGATGCAGCTCGTGAAGGATTTTACTGGAACGATCATATTATGCCAGAAAACGATGCCATAGGCCAATTTAAGTATGATGACAAAGCAGCTAAAGAGCTTCGTGAAGCAGGTTTTGGTGTCGTAAATTCACATATTCATGATGGTATTGCAAGAGGAACTGGAGTTCTTATTGCTTTAAACGCCGAAGGTTCAGATGCCAATAGAATATTAGACGACCGCTCTGCACAGTATTTTTCTTTAGACAGAAGTGTACTTAAAAATCAATCTTACCCTACCTCTTTAATGGGAACCTTAGCATTACTTAGGCAAATGTACAATGATGCAGATTGGTACGCTAAAGGTAATTCTACGACTAAAGACCGTTCTTTAGAAGCTTTAAATGCGAACAAAGGCATGACACAAATCTTTGCAGCAAAAGATAAAGGACACGCACTTAGAGCAGATAAAATAGGAGATGCTAACGGTATTCAGTACACTATTTTAGGTGGTGGAAACGAATTTGAGCGTATTGCAGAAATTAAGGCAACAAATGCTAGGTACATTATACCAATAGATTTCCCGGCAGCCTATGATGTTTCAGACCCGTATCAAGCGGGGTATGTATCCTTAAAGGATATGCGTTTCTGGAATCAGGCACCATCTAATCCAAAAGTATTAGCAGAAAACGGGGTTCCTTTTTCGCTTACACCGTACGATTTAAAATCGGTCTCCAAATTCAAGGAAAACTTGATGAAGGCTATTTTATACGGACTACCAAAAACAAAAGCCTTAGAAGCATTAACTACAGTTCCTGCACAAATTCTAGGCAAAACAGGAAAAATAGGTTCTTTAAAGTCTGGCGCCTATGCTAATTTCCTAATTACATCAGGTGATATTTTTGACAAGAGCACCACACTATATGAAAACTGGGTACAAGGAACTCAAAACATTATTAATAACAAAGACACAAAAGACATCCGAGGAGAGTACACACTTAGTACGCAAGGAAAGTCTTATGATGTCTCTATTACTGGTGAAATTGCAAAACCTAAAGTATCAGTAAAACAGGATACTATAAAATTAAGCTCTAAGTTATCTTATGCCGATGATTGGATTCAATTATCCTTTTCAACAGATGAAGGTGAAAAATCATACCGTATGACTGGTGCTGTTACCAAAGGTTCAGACAATCTTTCGGGTAGGCTTTTACTACCAGATGGTTCAGAAAGCTTTTTTACAGCAGTAAAGAAATCAGAATTTGAAGCTAAGGACAAGAAAGATACTGCAGCTGAGGCACCAGCTGTAATGCCAGTTACCTTTCCTAATGTGGGATACGGCTACACCTCTAAACCTAAGCAAGAAAGTGTCTTATTTAAAAATGCGACCGTATGGACTAGTGAAGCGGATGGTATTTTAGAAAACACTGACATTCTAGTTAAAAACGGAAAAATCACTAAAATAGGTAAAGACCTAAATGCAGGTAGCGCTAAGGTGATAGATGCTACAGGAAAACATGTAACAGCGGGTATTATAGATGAGCATTCACATATTGCAGCACTTGCTATAAACGAAGCCGGACATAATAGCACAGCTGAAGTTAAAATGGAAGATGTAGTAGACCCAGAACATATGGGTATTTACCGTTCCTTAGCAGGTGGCGTTACTTCCCTACAATTGTTACATGGTTCTGCAAACCCTATTGGTGGGCGTTCCGCTATTTTAAAATTAAAATGGGGAGAAGAAGCAGACGGTCTTATTTATGACAACTCGCCTAAGTTTATCAAATTCGCTTTAGGAGAAAATGTAAAGCAATCTAACTGGCAGAGTTATTCTCGTTTTCCACAAACACGTATGGGTGTGGAGCAAGTATTTATGAACTACTTCCAACGGGCTAAAGAATATGATACCAAAAAGAAAAATGGCCAACCTTTCCGTTACGATGAAGAAATGGAAGTATTGGCAGAAATCATAAATGGCGAACGTTTTATTAGCTGTCACTCTTATGTACAGAGTGAGATTAATATGATGATGAAAGTAGCTGAGAAATTTGGTTTCAGAGTAAATACATTCACCCATATTTTAGAAGGTTATAAAGTGGCCGATAAAATGGCAGAGCACGGTGTTGGCGCAGGAACGTTTAGTGACTGGTGGGCATATAAGTTTGAAGTAAATGATGCCATTCCTTACAACGCAGCTATCATGCAAAAACAAGGCGTAACTGTAGCTATTAATAGTGATGACCGTGAAATGATTAGAAGACTAAATCAAGAAGTGGCTAAAACTGTAAAGTATGGTGGCATGACAGAATTAGAAGCTTGGAAAATGGTAACCATTAACCCAGCTAAGCTTTTACACTTAGATGACAGAACTGGAAGTATCAAAATTGGCAAAGATGCAGATTTAGTATTATGGTCAGGTCACCCAATGTCTATCTATACCAAAGCGGAACAAACAATGATTGAAGGTGTTACGTATTTTGATTTAGAAAAAGACAAGCAACAACGTATGGCCATTAAAAAAGAGCGTAACGATTTGGTAAAAATGATGCTGAACGAAAAAGCAGGTGGTAAAAAAACACAGGCTCCAAAACAAAGTGTGAAGCGAGATTTTACTTGTGACAGCCTTTAATCATTACAATCTAAAAAAGTAACAAAATGAAAAAATACATATATATACTTGCGGCAGTAGCGCTTTCCTTTAATGGAATGGCACAGCAAACTCCTGCTGCCAAACAAACCGAAGCTATAGCTATAGAAGGTGCCACGGCACATTTAGGAAACGGCGAA
>CALHVP010000038.1 GCA_938038975.1 uncultured Maribacter sp.
CCGTGAAAGCCATTTTTAAAAGCAATGACCCTTGATTTGCCAGTTTCAAAAGAAGCCATTTTTAAAGCATTTTCATTGGCTTCAGCACCTGAATTACATAGAAATAGGTTGTAATCTTGGCAATTTGATGCCTCACCTAGTTTATGTGCTAATGCTACTTGTAAAGGATTCTGCACCGCATTGCTGTAAAACCCAATTTTATCTAGCTGGTCTTTTAGTCGCTTTACATAATGTGGATGTGAATGGCCTATAGATATTACGGCATGACCGCCATAGAAATCTAAATATTCTTGACCTTTGTCATCTGTAACTACAATTCCTTTAGCAGAAACTGGTGTTACTTTATAGAGTGGGTATACATCAAATAGATTCATGTTCTAAAAATTCAAATTCAAATTCAAACACAAAAATCAAATTCACAAGTACTATTTATGGTTCTAGCCTTTGTATTTGAACTTGACATTTGTGTTTGTGTTTATCTCGTTTTAAAGTCTGTTATTTTATCAAATGAAGCTACAATTCCTTGTATAAGAGATGAGCTTAGTCCTTGTATTTCCATTTCGTTAAGGCCTTGAATGGTGCAACCCATAGGTGTAGTTACTCTATCTATTTCCTCTTCTGGATGGTTGCCAGACTCAATAAGTAAGTTAGTAGCACCACTACAAGTATACATAGCGAGTTCTTGCGCTTCTTTTGCATCAAAACCTAACTGAATAGCCCCTTGGGTGGTAGCGCGTATTAAACGCATCCAAAATGCAATACCACTTGCGCAAATTACTGTAGCTGCTTGCATTTGACTTTCAGGTATTTCCATAGAATGACCCATTCTATTAAAAATAGCTTTTGTCAAATCTATTCGTTTTTTACCTTGTTGGTTACTGCAAATACAGGTCATAGATTTACCTACTGATATTGCCGTGTTGGGCATGCTTCGCACAATATAATTGTCACTTCCAATAAGTTCTTCAATCTTATCAATACCAAATCCTGTAATAGTAGATATGACTACATGTTTTTCTGTGAGTAAATCTTTTATATCAACTAGAATTTTTGCAAAATGCCCTGGTTGAACTGCAAAAATTAAAATATCTGATTTAGAAACAGCCTCACGATTATCTGTTGTTACGGTTACATTTCCATATTTTTTATAATCTTCAATTTCTGCAATGTTTCTCTTGGTCAAGTACATGCTTGTAGCACCATTACTATGTAAAATTCCTTTAGCTATGGATAGTCCTAAATTTCCCGTTCCTATTATTGCTATTTTCATGATTTTTCCATCTTTATTCCAACATAGGTCGGAATCTGTTTCATTTTTACTAATATTAATTTTCCACTTCTCACTTTAGAATACTCCTGCTTTTAAATTCAATCCTAAATCCTCTTCAAGTCCAAAAATTAGATTCATGTTTTGTACAGCTTGCCCAGACGCTCCTTTTAATAAATTATCAATAGCTGAAGTTATGAGTAAGGTGTTTTCATGTTTATGTAAATGGACATGACATTGATTTGTATTCACTACTTGTTTAAGGTGTAGAGGTTCTTTTGCTACGTGGGTGAACTTGGCATGCTTATAAAAATCGGTATAAAGTTGAATGGCTTCTTCTATACTTTCTTCAAAATGTAGATATGCTGTTGCCAGAATTCCTCTAGTAAAATTTCCACGGTTTGGAATAAAAAATAGATGCTGAGTATTACTTTGTAAAGAGGTAAGACTCTCTTTAATTTCTCCTAAATGTTGATGTGTAAAAGGTTTGTACCAGCTTACATTATTGTTTCGCCAACTAAAATGAGAAGTCGCTGAAGGACTTACCCCCGCTCCTGTACTACCGGTTACAGCATTGATATGCACGTCTGAGTTTATTTTTTTTGCCTTTGCTAATGGCAATAGTGCTAATTGTATAGCAGTGGCAAAACAGCCTGGATTTGCAATATATTGGGCTTCCTCTATCTTTTTTCTATTTAGTTCTGGTAAGCCATAGATAAACTGTTTACCCTCAAAATTAGCATCTGCATCTAATCTAAAATCGTTACTTAAATCTATGATTTTTGTGGTAGAGGAAAAAGGATGTTCCTGTAGAAATTTAGTAGAATTTCCATGCCCTAAGCAAAGAAAGACCACATCTACATTTAGATTAACGTCTCCTGTAAACGTCATATCTGTTTGTCCTATCAAATCTGCATGCGCAGTAGTCAACAATTTGCCGGCTCTTGTAGTACTGAATACAAAATCTATTTCCGTTGCCGGATGGTGTAAAAGAATACGAATAAGTTCACCACCTGTGTATCCTGAACCACCTATTATCCCTGCTTTAATCATATCTTCAAAATTCAAATTCAAACACAAGTATCAAATTCAATTTGTTCTGTAATTGATATTTGTTTTATTTACTAACCTCTAACCTCTAACCTCTAACCTCTAACCAGTTCTTTGTTTAACTTGGCCTAGGAGTTTTCATTTACATGATTGTAAATTTTACTCGCATTAGATTGTATTTTTATAAATCCTTTTGCTTCATCGGCTGTCCAACCTTTGTTCATTTCTCCATAGCTACCAAAAGAAGCATTCATTAAATCATGAGGAGATGAGATGCCGTTTAATCGATACTGAAATGGATAAAGACTTACAAACACATCACCAGAAACTGTCTTTTGAGTGTCTGTTAAAAAGGCTTCGATATTTCTCATAACGGCATCAAGATAATTGCCTTCATGCAATAGCATACCATAAAAATTACCTTGCTGTTCTTTTTGAAATTGTTGCCATTTGGTAAGAGTATGTTTCTCCAATAGGTGATGCGCTTTTATAATAATTAAAGCGGCAGCCGCTTCAAAGCCAACTCTGCCTTTAATACCAATGATGGTATCACCTACATGAATATCTCTTCCTATTGCATATTTGGAAGCCATGAGTTCTAATTTTTCAATATTATTTACAGGAGCATCATGTTCGCCGTCTATGGCAATCAATTCTCCTTTATTGAATGTAAGCTTTACATCAGAGGGTTCTTTTTCTTTTAACTGACTTGGGTAAGCAGTATCGGGTAAGGGTTTTTCGGAGGTTAATGTTTCTTCTCCTCCTACAGATGTTCCCCAAAGGCCTTTGTTAATAGAATATTTTGCTTTCTCCCAAGGGTAATCAACTCCGTTCTCTTTTAGATAAGCAATCTCTGCTTCACGAGATAGTTTATTATCTCGTATGGGCGTAATGATTTTTATTTCTGGAGCAATAATTTGAAAGATCATATCAAAACGAACTTGGTCATTTCCAGCTCCAGTACTCCCGTGGGCAATATAATCTGCTCCTATTTTTTTAGCGTAGTTCACAATTTCTATTGCTTGTACAATACGTTCTGCACTTACAGATAAAGGATAGGTATTATTCTTTAATACATTTCCGAAAATAAGATACTTTACAACCTTATCATAGAAGGTCTGTACTGCATCTATTGAGGTGTAAGAAGATGCTCCAAGTTCTAAAGCTTTGCGCTCAATATTCTTTATTTCTTCAAAAGAGAACCCTCCGGTATTTACACTAACGGCATGTACTTCATAGCCTTTGTCTTGTGATAAATGCTTTGCGCAGTAGGAAGTATCTAATCCGCCGCTATATGCTAATACTAGTTTCATTTTATGTTTTTTCAAATGCTGTTAAATCTGTTCTATTCAAGGTAGTTTTATTACTAAACTTAGCACCTTCTTGGTCGGACCTAATAGTTTTGGTTATTTTATTTTCTTTTTTAAAAACAGACTTTCCTTTATACTTCTCAGACGTTTAAATGCTTTGCTATTTACCTCGTCTTTTTTTGGTTCTGATTTAGCTTTTGGATCATGTAGCATACCCGTGCACAGACATAATTTCTGTTCAGTTCTGGTGAGGATATCAAAATTTTTGCAGGTTTGGCATCCTTTCCAAAATTCTGGGTCATCTGTTAGTTCGGAAAATGTAACAGGTTTGTAACCAAGCTCATAATTAATTTTCATTACCGCGAGTCCCGTTGTGATTCCAAAAATCTTAGCATCAGGAAATTTTTCTTTACTTAAATCAAACACCCGTTGTTTAATTTTTTTTGCAAGACCTTGTCCTCTAAATGTAGGGTGTACAATAAGTCCAGAATTAGCCACATATTTTCCATGTCCCCAGACTTCAATATAACAAAAGCCAGCAAAAGTTTCTCCATCTAGAGCTATGACTGCGTTGCCGTTTTGTAGCTTTTTCTGAATATAATCTGGTGTTCGTTTTGCTATTCCTGTACCGCGTACTTTTGCAGATTCCTCTATGGTATCGCAAATGTCTTTGGCGTATTTAAAATATGATTCGTTAGCAACAACAAGTTTCATTGCTATAAGGTTTTAGAAAGTAATAAATAAAATTGATTCTGCTTTTGCGGAAATGGACTCACCTATTTCCATAAATATCGTATACCCTTACGGGCGACGGCGGCGTAGGGGAACAAAAGTACTAACCGGAGCAGTTGTCCAGTAAGAAGTATATGTATGTGCTTTTGTTGTCATTATGAGCCAAATGTACAATTAATATCGAATTATCCTAAAGCATGCTTAAAAAATTACAAATATTTCATGATTTGTTACGATGTATGCCTAATTCGTAGATAATGCAGCCTAATACCAGGATATATTCAATAGTGATAAGGTATAAGTTTTCATTAAAATCAGTTTGAGAATATGCAAAATAACTTAATATAACTACTAGAGACCAAGCAAGAGCATACCTGAGATTTGTAAAGATGCTAAGCAATACCAAGAAAATGATATACCATGGATGTACTGTAGCGGAAAGAAAATAGTAAAGGGTTAATATCCATAACATGGAGGATAGGAGTGTTCGTAAATCTTGATTTCTCCTAAAAAAGGTAAATAGTAACACCATAGTTATGGTAAGTATGGGCGTAATTTTTCCATAGGTTTTAATGAGTTCCCAAGGTTTAGCATCTAATTGAATACCTATGTATTTGACAAGGTTCCAAACACTTGAATTAAACTCAAAATTTGAAAACCAGAGCCCTATGGTCTTTGAATAATTAGCTATAAATTCTGAGGAGTAAAAAGGAGCAAATAGTACAAGGGAAGTAATACCTATGATTGCATAGAAAATAATACTTTTTTTGAAACTGAAATGTTTTAAGAATAATGGTAAAAATAATAATGGGACTAATTTTATTGAAATAGAACAAGCCAATACAACTCCCGCCCATTGCCATTTGTTAATAGCTAAAAGATATATGGACCAAACGAAAAAGAAGAGCATTACCCCCTCAAAATGAAGATTTCCTGTAAGCTCTATTAAGATTAATGGATTTAGAAAATACCAAAAAATTAAATGAGGCGAACGATTGAGTTTTTTTAATAACTTCCTTCCAAAATAAAAAATACCTACATCTGCCAGAATAATAATACTGCGTAATCCTATTACAGCCCCAAAGATACTTTTTCCACTTAAAAATGTTGCGAGCGCAAACAATAATTGATTTAACGGTGGGTAATTACTAAAATGTTTTGCACTTAAACTACCCATACCTTGGTGTAGTTGTTCTGCATTGGGAATAATAAGATCTGGTTGTGGGATTAAGGTATTGGGTGTAGTTAAGTATGGATTTATAAAATTTCGAACTAATTCTCCATCCCAGATAAAGCGATAAAAATCCTGAGATAGATTAGGCTCGGTAAACAAAAAAATGAGCCTAGAAAGTAAACCGATGGAAAACAGGAAACTAACATTCCATTTTTCGAACTGTATCAGTTTGTAACATAAAAAGAATAAAGCAGCAAATAGACTTAGGAGTTTAGGAAAATCTGTTCTTTCCAAATGATAGGCAAACGTATAATAGAATACAACACTTAAAAGGGCCAATAAAAGAGATACCTTATGGAGTTTTAGGTATGTTGTAAAGTTATTCGCCATTAGGATGAATTATATCAGCTAATTTAACGGTTTTATATGGTCATTAGCTATTACTCAAGCATTTTACCCAATAACTCTTTCATCATTTTTGCTGCTAGATAAGCGGTCATATCTTGAAAATCTCTATCTGGGTTGTATTCTACAATATCTGCTCCAACAACTTCAGTATTGATATTTTGAATCATGTTAATAACCTGTCTGGAAGTTAACCCTCCTGGTTCATGATGTGAAACTCCGGGAGCAAAGGCAGGATCAAAACCATCCATGTCTAGAGAAATATAAAGTGGGTTTTTGAATTCTGGAATAGACATCTTATCCAAATGACGCATCTCTTGAATTTGTACATTATACTTTTTTGCTTGATCTGCTTGATGAGGATTCAAAGTTCTAATACCTACTTGAACTAATTTTACTGCAAAACCACTTTCCATTATTCTGGCAAAGGGGCAGGCGTGAGAATATGGGTCACCTTCATA
>CALHVP010000039.1 GCA_938038975.1 uncultured Maribacter sp.
AAAGAAAGGATTTGCTAAACCTAAAGATACATTTGCCAAATTACCATATCCTGGAGCTAACAGATGAAAACTCTTTGCACCGGGAACTGCCAAATTATTAAAAGGACCAGTTGGGTTGTTTAATACAATATCAGTTGTAACAGTTACATCTCCAATTATTGACTCTAACCCAACTGGGCCAGCACCTCCAAAAACAAGTCTTGGATTCTGAATACGAACGCCACCAGCTGCAAGACCACCAAAATTATCATTGGTTAAAGGTTGAGCAAAACTACCTCCGCCTGCTAATGCGAACTTTTGTGAAAGTATATTTGGAAAAGAGTTTTCCTGACTTGCCTTAAACAAGGAACCATCTGTAAATCCAGCAGATAATGAATTTCCTAAAGAAATATAGTTAGAAAAGTTAGCTGATCCAGCTGTTAACTGCGGTAATGCCTCTACTTCCTCTATAGGATTTAGATCTACATCTTCAATATCGTTGCAATTCGTTAGGAATAGCAATGAAGAAGCAATGAATAAATATTTAAAATTTTTCATGTCAAATATGATTTGATTTTTTAGTTATTGATAGTCCAAGATAAATAGTACATAGAGCCTATGAATCCAGTACCAAATGCAGTAAAGTATTCATCGCCTAGTAAGTTATTCCCACCTACCTTAAAAGTAGATTTGATACTAGGTACAGAATAGTTGATCTGCGCATCTACCACATGAAATTCAGGTATTACACCATTACCAAAAGTAGCCTCCCAGTAGTAATCATCACTAAACCTGTAGTTTACAGCGAAGCCAAAGTTGTTAAATAAGGCTTCATTCCCAAAAGTTGCTTTAAACTGATGTTCTGGAGTATTAAACTGTACTTGAAAATCTGGATTTGCTTCTCTATCAAAATCTAATTTTGTAAAAGTATAACTACCACTTAAATCGTAGTTTCCAAAAACCTTAGTTGTTAATCCTAAGGAAGCTCCATAGGAAGCTATATCAGCGTCAGAGTTAGTGTATGCTTGGTATACTTGTGTATCTCCATTGGCTAATGCGGCTAATGAAAGTGAATTATCACCTACAGTACCATACAAAGGTGCTACTACATTTTCAGGTGCCAAAAAGTCCTGATACTGATTGTAATAAGTACTAAAATCAACAATCAATTTATCTAATTTACCACGGTAACCTATCTCAAATGAAGTTACTTGTTCTGGCTGCACCACATTAGGATTACCTGCCTCTATATCAGCAGGATTTCCACTAGCTGCAAAGCGCTGTAAAGAGTTTGCTGAAAAAGAGTTTTCATAAGCAGCCCTCCCTGTTTGGGTAATCGTTTCTGGCTGACCTAATAACTGTCCACCTCCGCTAACATTAAATTCTCTTGAATATCTATCTAAATTATCTGGAGCTGCACCAATTAATATTGCTCTACCGGCATCTAATCCAATAAATAAATCTTGTGTTGTAGGGTTTCTAAAACCTGTTTGAACAGATGCTCTAACATTATGATTTCGATTAATAGTATACCCTGCTGATATTCTTGGTGAAAAGAAACCATCAAAAAATTCGTTTTTATCATAACGTAAAGAACCTGTAAGCTTTAAACTTTGCTCTCCGGCTAATTCAATATTTTTTTGAATTTGAGTATATAACCCAAACTCGTTATATTCAATAGGACCATCACTATCTGTATAGATAGTACCAAAAGAATTTAAAGCATAGCGCCTAAACGAGCCACCCACTTGAATTTCTGCCCAGTCTATAACATGACCCAAGTTATAATTCGCATCTGCATGATAATACTTAGAAGCATCTCTGAATTGAGATCCTGAAGCTAAATCTGGATCTTGAACTACGCGATTAAAAGCCGATTGAAACTCTGGTGATCCTGGTAAAAACCTACCAGATTCAGCTTGTGCTCTTGCAGCAGCATGCGCCTGTTCTTCTGTAGCTCCTCCTAAGGTAGCCTGAACAAAAGTACCTGCATATTCTCCGAACCAAGTATTGTCATCTTTCCAAGCTCTGTTTATATTAATCCCAGTAAAAACCATATCATAAGAATCACCAGCTTTATCTGCCACTACATAACCTCTAATAAAAAAGTTGTCATTTCTAATTTCCAATTTATGTTGTTGCTGAAAGAAATTACGAATGTTGTAACGGTTAGTACCTTGGTAAATAGTATTACCTGTACCTACTTTACCTACATAAGACAACTCTAAACTTTTACCTTCAATGGGTCTATAATATAAACCCCAATCAGATTTAATGCTCCTAGCCGTATAATCTGTTAAATCACTCTCATTATAACCAGTTCTACTAACTATTTGAGAAGGCACCAACGCATTTGCTCCACCAGGTAAAATACCTAATCCCTCTAATGTAATAGCTACATCTTTAATGTCTGTAGCAACTTCATCACCATATACGTTAATTCCATCATAATTTAAATCTGCGCGAGTAGCTCCTGGGTTTAACTTATCAACCTCACTAGCTGCAGCCCAATCAGTACCATCTAAATATCCAAAATTCCATTTTACAGCAAATTTGTCGCTAAATTTATGTGCAGCTCTAACACCAACATCAGTATAGGAATTAGTACCCGCAGCTTCTTGAGAAGTCACTCCTTGCTTTACAGAAGCACTTATTCCTTGGTAATCAAAAGGACTTTTACTACGCATAAAAAGAATTCCGTTAAATGCATTAGCACCATAAAGGGCCGATGCAGCGCCAGGAAGTAATTCCACACTTAATACATCCGTCTCAACCATACCTGCCAAATTTCCAATAGGAAAGTTAAGTGCAGGAGTAGAATTATCCATTCCATCTACCAATTGCATAAATCGCGTATTGGCAAATGTGGCAAAACCTCTTGTATTTACAGATTTAAAGGTTAAACTATTCGTGTTCACATCTACACCTTTTAAATTCTCCAAACTACTATAAAAATCAGCAGATGCTGTATTTTTTATAGCTTGTTGCCCAATACGTTCAACGGTTACTGGAGATTCAAAAATACGTTCTGGAGTTCGCGAAGCAGACAATACTACTTCATCCAAAAACGTTTGCGCCTCGGCCAGGACAACCGTAATCGTCTGTTTGGCTGTGGTTATGCTTTCGCGTGCCTCAGAATACCCTAAGCTTGTGATAACAAGTTGAAAAGGGGGGACCTCTGAAGTTTGTAAAACAAAATTACCGTCAAAATCGGTAGTCGTACCTATGGTTGTTCCGACAATTACAATATTGGCGGCCGGAATAGGCTGGTTGCTTTCATCAACAACATTTCCACTAATGGTTGTTTGCGAGAAACCAAGTGCTCCAAACAACATCAATGCTAAAAACTGTATCGTTTTCATTCTTTTATTTGAGTTTAAATTAGTTGGGCTCAAGATACAGATAATTTTAAACGGATAATAAGAAAACAAAAAAAATTATGCATGCATAGTATTACTATGTTAAAATAATGGTGTTTATATTGTGAATTTGACAAAACAAAAAAGAGACTCTTAGGAATAAGAGTCTCTTTTTAACAAAAATAATTTTTAAAAATATTATTCTACCGTTACAGATTTAGCCAGGTTTCTTGGTTGATCCACATTACAACCTCTCATAACCGCTATATGATACGATAACAATTGCAGGGGAATTGTAGTTAATAAAGGAGTAAGGCTTTCTAAAGTCTCTGGCACTTCTATAACATGATCTGCCAAATCTCTTACCTGTTCATCTCCTTCTGTTACCACTGCTATAATTTTACCTTTCCTAGATTTTATCTCTTGAATATTACTAACTACTTTTTCGTAATGCCCTTTTTTGGTTGCAATTACAAAAACAGGCATATACTCATCTATTAATGCTATAGGTCCATGCTTCATCTCCGCTGCAGGATAACCTTCTGCGTGGATATAGCTGATTTCCTTTAATTTTAGCGCTCCTTCCAAAGCAACTGGAAAATTGTATCCCCTTCCTAGGTATAAACAATTCGTAGAATCTTTATACACATCCGCAATTATTTCTATCAATGGATTGGATTCCAAAGCTTTCTCAAC
>CALHVP010000040.1 GCA_938038975.1 uncultured Maribacter sp.
AGAGTAATTATATTATAGTTATCTACTTTTCTTGGAAATCTAATGCACCTTTACCTTTATTGCAAAAAAAAGCTTCATATTTCTATGAAGCTTTTCTAGTAGCGGGAACTGGACTCGAACCAGTGACCTTCGGGTTATGAGCCCGACGAGCTACCTACTGCTCTATCCCGCGATGTAAAATAAAATAACTTCTTAGCTTTTAACTTATCGATTCATAATGTCGACCCTGTTATTTCGGACTGCAAATATACAACGCTTTTTTGCTTTTATCAAAATTCTATTCTAAACTTTATATTAAAAATATTTACCTTCGAAAACATGGAGCAATTAAACGACTTTTTAGCAAGCGCAATTTCTGGGACAGAATGGCCAATGTTTATTTTATTAATAGGTGGAGGATTGTTTTTAGTTTGCTATTCCAAATTGTTGCCTTACCGTTATTTTGGGCACGCTATTGCCGTGGTTAGAGGTAAGTATGATGACAAAGATGCTAAAGGTGATGTGAGTTCTTTGCAAGCCTTATCAGCAGCTGTTGCAGCAACAGTTGGTTTGGGGAACATCTCTGGTGTAGCTATTGCCATTCATGATGGAGGGCCAGGAGTTGTATTTTGGATTTGGATGACGGCTATTATAGGTATGTGTATTAAGTTTTACTCTTGTAGTTTATCTATTATGTACCGCGGTGAAGATTCTGATGGTAATATGCAGGGAGGACCTATGTATTATATTACTAAAGGTTTGGGTAAAAAGGCAAAACCCCTAGCTGTCTTCTTTAGTATTGCAGGACTTTTTGGCTTTTTAGGTGTGTTTACTGCAAACCAATTCACAGAAACCTTTATGAGTGTAATAGAGCCAGAAACAACTTTAATTGCATTAGGAGGAACAGAATCAGACCCATTATTCAATTGGAAATTATTAGTTGGATTTATATTGGCAGTTATTTCCTCTTTTGTGATTTTTGGTGGACTTAAAAATATAGCGAAAGTAGCATCTGCCATAGTGCCATTTATGGTAATGGTATATCTAGTAGCTGTAATTGTAGTAATGGTAATGAATGCTTCCCAAGTATTACCTTCTCTTAAATTGATTGTTACAGAAGCTTGGAATTTTAAGACCATAGTTACCGGAGGCTTTTGGGGCTTGGTGATTATAGGAGTGCGCAGAGCCATGTTTTCTAACGAAGCCGGTTTAGGTTCTGCTCCCATGTATCACGGACAGTCTAAAACTGATGAGCCTATTCGCGAAGGATTAGTAGCTATGTTGGGTCCGTTTATAGATACTATATTGGTCTGTACATTTACTGCTGTCGTTATTATTTTAAGTGGTGCATATCTAGAAGAATCTAGTGGTATTGTGATGACCTTACAGGCATTTAGAACCACACTTTTTGGATATGGTGATGATTTACTTATGGTAATTGTTACAGCTTTTGCCTTATCAACATTGTTTACGTATTCTTACTATGGTGTAAAGAGTCTCTCTTATCTTACCAATGCTAAAATTGGTAAGTTGTATAACGTATATTTTGTGATTATGATTGTTTTCGCAGCTATTGCTTCGTTAGACTTGGTAAAGAATCTAATTGATTTATCATATGCTCTAATGGTGATACCGAATATGATTGCCGTACTTTTGTTAGCTCCAAAAGTAAATGCAGCTGCAAAGGTGTATTTTGAAAAATTGAGGCATGAAAGATCATAAGGCAGGTTTTGTAAATATTATAGGAAATCCCAATGTTGGGAAGTCTACTTTGATGAATGCTTTTGTTGGTGAAAAATTATCAATAATTACCTCTAAAGCTCAAACAACCAGACACCGTATTTTAGGTATTGTAAACGGGGATGATTTTCAGATGATTTTGTCTGATACTCCGGGTATTATTAAACCAGCATATGACTTACAAAGTTCTATGATGGATTTTGTGAAGTCGGCCTTTGAGGACGCTGATGTGTTGCTTTATATGGTTGAGATTGGGGAAAAGGCATTAAAGGATGAGCGTTTTTTTGATAAAATAAAAAATTCTAAAATTCCCGTGTTATTGCTTTTGAATAAAGTAGATACGGCAACTCAAGAACTTTTAGAAGAGCAAGTACAGTACTGGCAAGAAGAATTACCTACTGTAGAAATACACCCTATATCTGCATTACAAAATTTCAATATTAAAGGTGTTTTTGAGCGTATTTTGGAATTATTACCCAAATCTCCTGCATATTATCCTAAAGATCAATTAACAGATAAACCGGAACGTTTTTTCGTAAACGAGACTATTCGCGAGAAAATTTTGATGTTTTACAAAAAGGAAATTCCGTATGCTGTTGAGGTAGAAACAGAAGAGTTTTTTGAAGATGAAGAAATCATTCGTATTCGTTCTGTTATTATGGTAGAACGAGATTCCCAAAAAGGAATTATTATTGGTCATAAGGGAAGTGCCTTAAAAAAAGTAGGTGTGGAGTCAAGGAAAGATTTAGAAAAATTCTTTGATAAACAAGTGCATATTGAGCTTTACGTGAAAGTGAACAAGAACTGGAGAAACGATAGTAGGCAGTTAAGAAGGTTTGGTTATAATAAATAAGGTTCAGATACGAGATTGTTTTTAGTTTTTATAGAACTATAAAAATAGCCTAAGAAAGACACGAGTACATCTCGGTTTTCCTAGGCTATTTTGTTAAAGATGGGTTGGTTAAAGTTTCATTAGAATATATTATTCAACTGGAGTAACCCTGTAACCTGATGCTTTTAGTAATGAAACGACCCCTTTTTCACCTCCTAGATGTCCAGCTCCTACCGCATAAAAAACACTATTTTCTTTAGAGTTTTCTCCTATTTTTGGAATCCAGTTCTCATTTCTGTCATCCAACATTTTTTTCTTAAAGGCTTTGTCGTCCTCAAAAAATTCGTTTAAAACTTTGTAAAGGACGTCAATATCTTGAGAAGTATAAGCTGATACAATTTCATCAAAATACGTACCCATTCCGCCTTCTTTTTGTAACATTTCTATAACCTGGTCAATCTGTTGTTCATAGGACTGCTCGTCAAACATCGACATTTGAAATTCGATGGTTTCAAGTCCTTTTACTTCTTTTTTCTCGGCCGCTGCCATTTGTAAAAAAGTAGCTTCAAAACTTGCCATGTCTTGACCAAGGTGGGCAATCATCACTGTAGATGATATTATAAAAGGTTTCATCTTTGAAAAAGCTGCCATTCCTACACCCATTTTAGTGGTTAAATAATCATCTAGGATTTTATATTCCTCTGGTGTCATATGGTCTTCTAAAGATTCCTCCACACCAAGCATAACGTACTTCATCATTTCGGCTTGCATGCTTGGGTCATCCATGTCTAGCTCCATTACAACCAAATCACTTGCTGTAAATGCATTTTTCACTTTTTCTTCTAGTAAAAAATCTTCTTTTGGCATCATATGCATAGTTCCAAAAACATAAGAAGTTTTAATGTTATCGCCTTCTACCTTATATAACAGACTGTTTTGAGCAATTAAGGATGGGGCAATACATAGGGTAGCTATTATGGCTAAGACTAATTTTTTAATTGTTTTCATTATTTTATGTTTAGTAAATTATAGTTTATGATATAAATGTATAGCGATAGTCCCTAGATTTAAAGCTCATTATGATAAACGGTAGGTTTTACTATGGGAACGGAAATTTGAATATGAGTTTAGTCTAATAAATTTAAAACACCATTCAGATAGTACTGATTGAATGAAAACTGGCAGGTAATTATAAAGCTTAAAATGAGTAGTTAGACAATTACAATATGTTTAAAGCAACTGACAGGCTAATAAATTAAGAAGTATACTTAGTGCTATAATTTGCTTAAATTCAATAAAATAGACTTACTT
Organism: uncultured Maribacter sp.; assembly: GCA_938038975.1. Classification (GTDB taxonomy): domain Bacteria; phylum Bacteroidota; class Bacteroidia; order Flavobacteriales; family Flavobacteriaceae; genus Maribacter. The sequence goes on from CALHVP010000040.1 coordinate 3,863, forward strand.
TTGCACCGCAAAAAAATAAAATCCATGGGCGCCATTGTAGCTATTGTAGGAAGACCTAATGTAGGTAAATCAACTTTTTTTAACAGATTAATCCAACGCCGTGAGGCGATTGTGGATGCCACAAGTGGAGTTACTCGTGACAGACATTATGGAAAAAGTGACTGGAATGGCAAGGAGTTTTCCATTATAGATACTGGCGGTTATATCTTAGGTAGTGATGATGTTTTTGAAAAAGAAATAGATAAGCAAGTAGAGCTTGCTATTGCTGAGGCAGATGCCATCATCTTTATGGTAGATGTAGAGACAGGTGTTACCGGTATGGATGAAGATGTTGCAAAATTATTAAGAAGAGTAAACAAGCCTGTTTTTCTAGCTATTAATAAGGTAGATAATGCCATGCGTCAAGAAGATGCTGTGGAGTTTTATGCTTTAGGCTTAGGTGAATATTATACGCTTTCTAGTATTAATGGCAGTGGTACAGGAGAGCTTTTAGATGCTTTGGTAGAGAAGCTTCCAGACGTAGAAGAAGAAGTTAGTGTATTGCCAAGATTTGCAGTAGTAGGCCGCCCAAATGCAGGAAAGTCATCTTTCATTAATTCGTTAATAGGAGAGGATAGATATATTGTTACAGATATTGCTGGTACTACAAGAGATAGTATTGATACGAAATACAATAGATTCGGTTTTGAATTTAATTTAGTAGATACTGCAGGTATACGAAGAAAAGCAAAGGTAAAAGAGGATTTAGAATTTTACTCTGTTATGCGTTCAGTACGGGCAATAGAGCATGCTGATGTTTGTTTGATAATGGTAGACGCCACCAGAGGTTTTGATGGTCAGGTTGCAAACATCTTTTGGCTAGCGCAACGAAATAATAAAGGGATTGTTATTCTTGTTAATAAATGGGATTTGGTAGAAGATAAAGAGACCAATACCATGAAGCAATATACGCAAAGAATAAAACAAGCTATTGAGCCTTTTGTAGATGTACCTGTATTGTTTATTTCTGTGCTAACGAAACAACGTATTTTCAAGGCTATTGAAACTGCTGTAGATGTTTATAAAAATCGTAGCAAGCAAATTATTACTCGGAACTTCAATGATGTAATGTTACCAATCATTGAAAATTATCCACCACCTGCCTATAAAGGAAAGTACGTAAAAATTAAATTCTGTACACAATTGCCAACAGCGTATCCGCAATTTGCATTCTTTTGTAATTTACCTCAATACGTGAGAGAACCTTACAAGCGTTATTTAGAAAATAAGATTCGCGAAGAATTTGATTTTACGGGTGTTCCCATTACTATTTACATGCGTAAAAAGTAGGTGAGAGATTACTTTAGTAGCATGCTTTCTTTCAAAAAAATAGGTCTTCTCGTGGACTTTGAAATCTGCTTGAAACAGCTAATGTTTTAATCTCTCGTTGAGGGTTTAACTCCTCTGGGCTTACCTTGATGATATACTATATTTTTATACTCATACCTCGTGCCCTTGGGTCGAGGATGTTGATTTAGTTTGAGGCTGTTTCTAAAGTAGCATCTCAATTAGAGTTTCATGCTTTTGTTTTTGTAGAGTAAGAAACTGAAGGCAAGCTTTTTTATTATATACAGATTAGACACTAGACACTAGACACTAGACATTCCACATTTTAATTTGACACTTGAACTTGAATTCGTATTAAAGCTTTAGCTTGAATTTGAATTTGAATTTGAAACTTGTGAAAAGTCTACCATCCGCCAGAGGCACCACCTCCGCCAAATCCACCTCCGCCAAATCCACCACCGAATCCGCCGCCGCCGCCGAAACTTCCACCGCCACCAAATCCTCCGCTACCACCGAAACCTCCTCCTGTCCTTCCGCTGCGTCCCATATTACTTAGAATAATGACGTCCCAAAGGTCTAGTCCTCGGTTTTTTCGCCCTCCATTACCGCCATTATTACCTTTGTTCCGTTTAGAAAGGATGATTAGGATAATAAAGAATATGATAAAAGGAAGTAAAGACCGTAATGGAAATCCGTCTTCGGTTGTAAAACTTCGTTCTTCTTTAAATTCGCCATTAAGTACGTTGAAAATAGTGTCAGCTCCTTTATTGAGTCCGCTATAGTAATTCCCTGTTTTAAATTCAGGAACAATTACGTTTTCAATGATTCTGCGAGACATCGCATCGGTTAGATTGCCTTCTACGCCGTAACCAGTATTTATGGCGATTTTTCTATCATCTCTAGCTAAAAGCACTAGAACTCCATTGTCTTTTCCTGTTTGGCCAATACCCCAAGCCTGTCCCCACTGCGCACCTAAATAACTAATATTTTCACCTTCTGTACTTGCAATAATAGCCACTACAATTTGAGTAGAGGTACTATCGGAATAGGAAATCAGTTTTTGTTCTAGCGCATTTTTTTGAACTGCAGATAAAAGATTGATGTAGTCATAGACGCTGGTCTGTTCCTTTGGTTTTTCAGGTATCTCAAACTGTCCCCATATAGAGGTAAGGCATAGTAAAAATAAAAAGCTAAGATTAGCCTTTAGATATCTCATTACTTAATTCGTTTGTGTCGCCATGTTGCCAAGGAAAGTGTTTTTTTAGCTCTGTTCCTGCTTTAAGAACTCCTTCTAGAATACCGTCTTTAAAATTTCCTTCTTTAAAATGAGATTGAATTAGTTCTTTGGTAGCTTCCCAGAAATTCTCTGGTACTGCTTTATCTATTCCTTTATCGCCGCAAATAGAGAATTTCTTGTCGTTAACAGCTACATATAATAGCACACCGTTTTCTTCTTTTGTGTTATCCATCTTAAGCAGGTGAAAAACTTCTCTTGCGCGCTCATAATGGTCTAAACGAGTATGAGATTCTATATGGACTCTAATTTCTCCAGACGTGTTTTTTTCTGCCTTCAAAATTGCTTCCACAATTTCCTGTTCATCTGCAGCACTCAAAAAATCTTCAACTCTGGACATAGGGTTTTATTCAAAATCAAAATCAACGTCTGGTGCTTGCTCAGAACCTGCCTCAGCTTTAAAGTAGGCTAGTTCATCAAAATTGAAAATACCAGCCAAAACAGAATTTGGAAATTTCTTAACATGTAAATTGTATGGCTCTACTGTTGCGTTAAAACGATCACGTGCTACGTTAATTCTGTTTTCCGTTCCTTCCAACTGAGACTGTAGCTCTAGAAAATTTTGGTTTGCTTTTAAATCTGGGTAGCGCTCAACCGTAACTAAAAGCTTGCTCAAGGCGCCGCTTAATCCACTTTGCGCTTGATTAAATTGTGCTAGTTGTTCTGGTGTAATATTCGTTGGGTCTATGCTTACAGAAGTAGCTTTCGCACGTGCTTCTATAACATCTGTTAGTGTTCCTCTTTCAAAATCGGCAGCACCTTGTACCGTTTTTACCAAATTTCCAATAAGATCGTTTCTACGCTGATACGAGCTTTCTACATTAGCCCATGTTTTGGTAGACGTTTCTTTTAAGGCAATGGCAGTGTTGTTAAATCCAACTCCCCATTGGTATAAACCAAAAGCGATTACGCCTAGAACAATTAATCCAATGATTCCTTTTTTCATAATTAGTGTTGTTTAAGATGTTCCCTTAGGAACGCGGTATAGTATTTATAGTTGATTCTTTATTTTAATAAGTTCGGCTTTAACTCCTTCTAGTTTTTGAATGATATCAAAATTAGATAAGGTCTTTTTTCTTTCTTCCTTCAAATGAAGTTTAGCGCCATCTAGCGTAAACCCTCTCTCTTTTACCAAATGATAAATAAGTTGAAGATTTTTGATGTCTTGCGGTGTAAATTTACGATTTCCCTTTGCGTTTTTCTTTGGCTGCAGCACATCAAACTCTTTTTCCCAAAAACGGATAAGAGAGGTGTTAACGTCAAAAGCGCGGGCAACTTCTCCTATGCCATAATATCTTTTTTCAGGAAGTTCTACTTGCATTAATCCAGGGATTGATTTTCTTGATTAGCGTATTTCAACATGTTTTCAAATTCCTCAGGAGATAAACTACCATAGTAGAAATTAAGAGGGTTTATACGATCCTTATCTTTCCAAACCTCATAGTGTAGATGAGGTGCTTCTGATCTACCAGTACTACCAACAAAACCAATTAAATCACCACGTTTTACTTTTTGTCTTGGTTTAACATTGTATTGACTAAGATGCGCATACAGACTTAAATAGCCATACCCATGGTCTATACGTATGTGCTTGCCATAACCAGATGAATTGTTGTCCGCTCTTGTGATTTCTCCGTCTCCAGTGGCATAAATAGGCGTTCCCCTAGGCGCTGTAAAATCCATACCATAATGCATTTTACGTGCTTT
>CALHVP010000041.1 GCA_938038975.1 uncultured Maribacter sp.
ACCGTGAAAATGATATTCTATCACTACACTGTCATAATACTTAGGATGCTCATCAGTTAAGTTGGCGATGGTTTCAATTTGAAAATCATCAACGTCCAATTTCATTTTTTTAATTAACATAGCAACATCCAATCCAGAGCAACCTGCAAGTCCTGACAGCATTAATGCTTTAGGGCGAAAACCACTACCTTCTCCGCCATCCTCTGGCCCAACATCTATGTTTACGGTGTGTCCTGATGGGTTTGTAGTTTCAAAGGCCATTCCGCCTTTCCATTTCGTTGTAATATGATTTGTTGTCGCCATAATTTTTGTGTTTCTTGTAGGGTACAAAAATACGATAATCTATAATGTCATTTCGAGCGCAGTCGAGAAGATAAACAGATGCATCTCGACTGCGCTCGATGTGACACAAATTATAAAATTTAAAAATATGCCCTTAGTAAAACCATTAGATCCAAGTCATAGTCCTGAAACTGCCGAATTGGCCAAATTTTTTAATGAAACTTTGGGTTTTTGCCCAAATTCAGTCTTAACCATGCAGCATAGACCTGCAATATCCAAGGCTTTTATTAATCTGAATAAGGCTGTTATGGCAAATGAAGGAAGAGTTACATCTGCCTTAAAAAGAATGATTGCATGGGTAAGTAGTAATGCTACCGGGTGTCGTTATTGCCAGGCACATGCTATACGTGCAGCAGAACGCTATGGTGCAGAACAAGAACAACTAGATAATATCTGGGAATACCGTACACATGATGCATTCTCAGAAGCGGAACGTGCGGCTCTTGATTTCTCTTTACAAGCATCTCAAGTTCCCAATGGCGTGGATGCCGAAATAAAAGAACGACTTTACAAATACTGGAACGAGGGTGAAATTGTTGAAATGTTAGGAGTGATTTCTCTCTTTGGATACTTAAACCGTTGGAACGATTCTATGGGAACTTCTATTGAAGAAGATGCTGTTGATAGTGGGAGCCAATACTTAGGAAAACACGGTTGGGAAAAAGGAAAACATGATGGATCTGTTTATTAATAATATGAATGTTTAGTCAATAGAAAATACAAAATGATACTACTGTTGTTCTATTAAAAGCCAAAGAAGGGTTTTCTTTTACCTTAAGAAAACCCTTCTTTTTATATGTAACTTTCAATCTAATTCATTTTTTAATAATGGCCACTAGTTCTTGATATGAAAAAAATTATAGCTATTCTGTGCCTCTTTTTAACCAGTTGCTTTGCTGGTATTTACATTCCTAGACTTACTTCTTATGAGGTAGTGAATAAGGAACAATACCTAGGGGATGTTGGCGATTTTGAAAAAATACGGTTTATGGAAGATGACCATATTTTGGTGTCCGCAATTTTTAATAGCTATGGTAATAATAAAACCAATTCGTACGCAGTAGCTGTTAGAGTACCGTCCAAATATAATCTGATGCAAGAGCTAACGTTAACCTCTAAATATTTTGGGACATTACCTGTTAAGAGTAAAACTAAGAGTGTATTTAAAACTGATTTTGATGAAGTAATATTCATGCAGGATATGGCGAAAATTACACGTAAATCCGAACTAGATTCTATTTACACAGATACACTTATACTCCGCATTGGTTCAGAAATAAGTTATTTATTCGAAAAAAAACTTAAGCAAGAATAAAAATTTCTATTTGTTAAAATAACATGTTAGCCTCCTTCATAAAAGGAAGGCTTCTTAATAATCGTAAGGATTATTAAGCCCGTTATTTGTCTAAAAAAGATATTTTATTTGTCATTTTGTAAGGTTTTATATACTTTTAGAGTATAATAATAGATTTATGAATATTCAAATACTACCCAATTGGTGTAAAAAGTTAGGATTAATATTATTTATAATTACAGTGCTTTTAACAGCTGGAGACCCCTTTATGGATGGGTCCTCTGGAGTTCCGCTAGGTACCAATCATTTTTTTAAAGATTTCTATGGTACAATTCTCTTTAGCATTCTCGATATTTTACCAACAATTAGTTTGCTTATCTATTTATTATCAAAAGAAAAAATTGAAGATGATTTTATAAAGCTATTACGCCTTGAAGCGTACCAAATAACTACTGCCATTTTTCTTTCCTTAGCATTTATATTTTATGTTATTTCACCAGATACTAGTTTTGGTCTCGATTGGTTTTTATCTCTCTTTATGATACTATTCCTAATTATTTTCTTTTTCAAAAAACAAGCTCATTCATGAAAAACCTAGTAAAAGTAGAGCGTGCTCGTTTAGACCTTACACAAGCACAATTAGCTGAGAAATTAGGAGTTTCCAGACAGACTATACATGCTATAGAAAAAGAAAAATTTAATCCCTCAGTAACTTTAGCACTTAAAATGGGTAGATTATTTAAGCTCTCTGTGGAAGAGTTGTTTATGATGGAAGAAGACTAATCCTTATAATTCTATGATTTCTCTTTACAAATCAAATCATTTACAACCATTGATTTAATAAAAAAGACCGCCAAAAGGCGGTCTTTTACTATTCTAAAAATTTACTTTCTTAGTAAACCGTAGTAAGTGCAGTTTGGTCTCCACCTGTAAAAGGTCTGTCTGTACCATTACTACAAGCTAACATCCAAGAACCCGCTTCTGGTCCAGAAGGAGTTCCAGGAATATAGATAGCGCCAACACCAGCTTGTCCTTCATCTGCTGGAGAACCACCACAGCTATACTGTCGTTGATCAAAATCTGTATGTCTAAAACCTATTGCGTGTCCTATTTCATGTGCAATTACTGTTGCAGCATCAGCAGGAATACCACCTCTTCTTGGGTTATATACCGTAGAGTTCAACACGATAGGGCTAGCAGGATTACCTGCAGCATCTGGAAAACCAGCGCTTCTTCCTAATATAGTTCCGCCACCACGTACTTTCTTTAAACGTTGTGAAAGAACCTCAATGTCTGCATTAGCACTACTAGATCTCTGGAATGTAATATCCAAATTTAAAGCATTGTAACGTCCAAGAGCATCATCAAAAGCAGCTTGCATCGTATTGTTAAAATCAGCATCCATATATACGTTAATAACTCTACCTGCAGGACCTACAATATTACTAGTTCTGTAGTGTTCTGTACCCACACCGTTGGCAGGAGCCATTTCATTAATTTGATTTTCGGTTAAGAAAATATCCCCTTCTACAGTATATCCAGAAATACCATTTAACGAATCTTCCATTAAATTGTCGGTATTAAAACCTAAAGAC
>CALHVP010000042.1 GCA_938038975.1 uncultured Maribacter sp.
TACCAAATCTGAAAATATGATCCTTAATTCAGATTTAAAAAGTTGCGAAGCGGTGATGATTAGTGTAAAGAAATAACTATTTAATAGTAGCAAAAAAAAAGACCCTTTAAACAGGGTCTTTTTTTTGTACTCGAGGCGGGAATCGAACCCGCACTCCGAAGAACTGGATTTTGAATCCAGCGCGTCTACCAGTTCCGCCACTCGAGCATTTTAAAAGTAGGACTGCAAAATTAGAAAAATATTCGGTTTCAGCTACAAATTTATTGACATTTATAGTTTAGCAACCCAATTTAATTTTTAAATTTGCACCTCCTTAGAAATCAGGGGTATTAAGACATTTATAATCCTAATTCTAATCATCGCAATTTTGTAAACTATGGCATACCAAGTTCCTGAACCAAAGATTTTTGCATGTACACAAAGTGCAGCGTTGGGTAAAAAAATTGCTAAAGCATACGGAGCTGAGCTCGGTAATGTGCTGTTCTCACGCTATAGCGATGGTGAATTTCAACCATCTTTTGAAGAATCTATTAGAGGAACTCGTATTTTCATCATAGGGTCTTCGCATCCAGGGCCTGAAAATCTTATGGAGATGTTATTGATGATAGATGCTGCAAAAAGAGCCTCTGCACGTCATATTACGGCAGTTATGCCTTATTTTGGTTGGGCAAGACAGGATAGAAAAGATAAGCCAAGAGTACCTATTGCAGCAAAACTAGTTGCTAAAATGCTAGAAACTGCTGGCGCAACGCGAATCATTACAATGGACTTGCATGCAGATCAGATTCAAGGGTTTTTTGAAAAACCTGTGGATCACCTTTTTGCATCCACACTATTTCTTCCTTATCTAAAAAATTTAAATCTTGATAACCTAACTATCGCTTCTCCAGATATGGGTGGCTCTAAAAGAGCTTATGCGTATTCCAAAGCATTAGAAAGTGATGTTGTAGTTTGTTACAAACAAAGAGCAAAAGCCAATGTTATAAGTCATATGGAGCTTATTGGTGATGTACAAGGAAAGAATGTTGTTTTAGTAGATGACATGGTAGATACTGCTGGCACATTAACAAAAGCTGCAGATTTAATGATGGAACGTGGTGCTATAAGCGTTCGTGCAATTACAACACACGGATTGTTATCAGGTGACGCTTATGATAAAATAGAGAAATCACAATTAAAAGAATTGATTATCACCGATTCCATTCCTGTTGAAATAAAAAGCGATAAGGTACGTGTACTTAGTTGTGCTGACCTATTTGCAGAAGTTATGGACAAAGTTCACAACAACAACTCTATCTCCTCTAAGTTTTTAATGTAACTGTGGAGAACTATTTTGAATTATTAATTTTTAATATATATAATGAAGTCAATTACAATTAAAGGATCAGAAAGAGAAAGCGTAGGCAAGAAGTCAACAAAAGCCTTACGTAATGCTGGAATGGTTCCTTGCGTAGTATACGGAGGGGAAAAACCACTACACTTTTCAGCAAACGAACTAGCGTTCAGAGAATTAGTGTACACCGCAGCCGCGCATACTGTAGAGGTTGACTTGGGTGATGGTCAATTGAAAGCTATTATGCAGGATATTCAATTTCATCCCGTTACGGATAAAATTTTGCATATTGATTTTTACCAATTATTCGATGACAAAGAAGTTACAATGAACATCCCTGTAAATTTAGAAGGAAGTTCTCCAGGGGTAAGAAACGGTGGACGTTTATTGTTTAGAAAAAGAAAACTTGCTATTAAGGCTTTACCGGACAAGTTGCCAGATTTCTTTAACGTAGACATCTCCAAATTAAAAATTGGTGAAAATATCACTGTTGAATCTTTATTGAACGACGATTTCACTATTCTACACCCAGAAAGTACTACTGTAGTACAAGTTAAGATGGCTCGTGCTGCGGTTGCAGTTGATGAGGATGAAGAAGAAGGAGAAGAAGGAGCAGCTGAAGAAGGTGCTGAAGAAACTGCACAAGAATAGCCTTAGGTTGTTTTTACAGATTAATATTAAGCATCCCAATACTGGTATTGGGATGCTTTTGTATTTTTAACTTTGTGTGAAGCTTTCGTGATTATGTTTAAATTCTTTAAATCGTTATTTAAAAGAGAAACTGGTTTTTTAACCGAAGAAGATGGTATGAAAAAATATTTAGTTGTAGGCCTAGGAAATATAGGAGATGAATACGCAGAAACGCGTCATAATATTGGGTTCAAAATACTAGACGCACTCTCCAAAAAAGAGGAGTTTACCTTTGAAACCGCAAAATTGGGAGCGCTAGGTAAGTTTAAGATAAAAGGACGTAGTATCCTTTGTTTAAAGCCATCTACTTATATGAACCGTAGTGGTAAAGCTCTAAAATATTGGATGGAAAAAGAAAATATTCCATTAGAAAATGTACTAGTTATTACAGACGATATCAACTTATCATTTGGTACAATTCGAGTAAAAACAAAAGGTAGTGACGGCGGACATAATGGACTTAAAGACATTCAATTATTTCTGCAGAGCAACCAATATAATAGGTTTCGTTTTGGAGTTGGTGCTGATTTTGGAAAAGGAAGACAAGTAGAATACGTTCTTGGCAAATGGAACGAAGAGGAAATAATAGCTATGGGAGAACGTTTAGAAAAATCCACAGAATTGGTTCATTCTTTTGTTCTAGCTGGTATAACAAGAACCATGAATCAATTTAACAACGCTTAAATCTTCTCTTTTAAAGCACTTGGAAGCTATACACTCCAGAATTAGTCTCATTACCTTGTTCATCCTTTGTACGGATACTCCAGTAGTAAACAGTATTAGAAGCAACAGTAACTTTTTGCTCATTAACAGTACCCCCAAGTGTACCTATGCTATTTAAAGGTGGATTTTCAGTAGAAAAATACACCTCAAAATTAACAATATCATCATCTAAATCACTGCCAGACCAAGACAACGTAACCTCATTATTAATATCCTTAAATACTCTTTCAGACATTCTCGGGCTAATTATATCTGCTGGAAATGGAGCGAAATAGGTATTTGAGCCAGAATTATAAAAACTCCAAGTCTCACTAGATATCGTTTCCACTACTTGATTATTTCTTGTCCGCACTAACCAAGAAAAAGGAGTTCCTTTTTCTATTGGCAAACTTGCTGATGTCGCGGCCGTACTTATCGTTTGCGCAGTTCCTGTATTAATATTAGTAACCCTTAGTTCATAAATTTTTACATTTTTCGCCTCTTGCCAATTAAAAGTTACCCGACTCGTATTTAGTCCCAAAGATTGCCCTGTAGTACATTCAGAGTTTCTTTCTGGAAATAAAAGCTGTACCTGTCCTGGAGGTTTTGGGCTATCTTTTTTACGACACGCGCACAGCAGAAAAAAAATACCGCAAATCATGAAAATCACCTTTCTCATTTCTTAATGATTTTTGCTGTTCCTGAAACACCATTCCCAGAAAATTGAACAAAATATAAGCCTGAAGAAAGAGATTCTAAATCTATTTGAGTTCCATTAGCATCTACTTGTGCCATGATACTTTTGATAAATCTGCCATCTGAGGTGAATATCTTTATGGTAATAGTACTCCCTGGATTTCCAAAATATACACTAATACTATTTTCAAAAGGATTAGGATATACAAATGGTGCATCTGAAAGAATAAATTGTTTGACATAACTTCCTTGACAGGGAATATCTGTATACACCTTTAGTTCGTTCACACCATTTTCAAGGTCTAAAGTTACCGTAGGTTCCTGAGTCTGAAAAACAGTACCATTCAATTCTACATTATATATAGCTGATCCATCTAGATTTACTGTTAACTTTGTACCATCAAGAGATGTTATAGCGCTCACATCTAAAATGTCTGGCTCCGTAATAACTACTTGAGAACAAAACGTTTCGTAAACAATAGTACCATCTGTACCCGTAATACATAAATCATAAGTCCCTGACATTAAATCTTCTACTACAAGTATAGTAGTGAATCCTTGCGTGAGATTTACACCAGGCCCGGTAACTGTAACTTCATAACTCAAACCCACTTTAGGTGTAATGGTTAACTTTCCATCATTGTTTGATCTACAGGTTTCACTTTCTAAACTTATATTGAAATTTTGATTTACGAATCTATATATAGAACAACCGGAAGCATCTACCTCTTGTCCTTCAGGTGTATCTAGACATAAGTCTTCTCCATCATCAAAAACACCATCATTATCAGCATCAGGTCTAAAGTCTCCCTCTATACATACATCTAAAGAAAACGAATTTAACCTTCCACCATCATCAGGTACGTTATCCTTAATTTCTAAAATCCACTCTCCTAAAAGCGATTCTCCATTAAAAGAACTCAATGAGCCTAATGGGGCTACCGTTCCACCTATTCCAGGATTACCAGCACAAACAAATGACGAAGCTTCATCGTCAAACACAGCATTAATGTTTCTAGAGGCATCACAAGAACTAGAAACAAGTACTACAGTAGTACCCTCCGGAGATGTTAAACTAATCTGTAAATCAGATAAAAAAGTATGCTCTACATTCAGAGAAACATTCATATCTGAAATAGGTAAATCCTCGTAAAACACTATTTTAGAAGTAATTACTGGAGTTGCTACTGATGTAATCTCTAACGGCAAGTCAAAGGCACTTTTAGTATCACAATTAATAAGAATTGTAGTAAAACGCAAAGGAGAACCAAAAACTCCCTCACCACAGCTATTTTTTGGTTTTACGCGCCAAAAATAAGACACATTATTTTCAAGATTATTTGGAGTGTACGAAGTACCGATTATGGTCACCGACTCAACAATAGTAGTAAAAGTTACATCTGTTGCAACCTCAATATCATAACTTGTATTTCTACCATTATCCTCCCATTCCAAAGTAAGGTCTTTAGAAACATCTATTGCTTCATTTAATGGCGATATAAGAACAATACTCTCAAAATTAGTATCATATACCGCAATATTAAGAGGAATCTCTTTTACAACACCAGATGCCGTAGCTATTATTTGCAGCGGATAGGTACCCAAAGCAAGATTTTCTGATCCTGAAAAGGTTATACTAATGGGTGTATCATTATCAGTTGCGGTAGGGTTGGAGAAAGTAACATTTAATCCAGATGGAACACCTGTAGCACTAAAAGTACTCTCCGTATTAAATCCTAAATAAGTCTCATAGGTAAAATCTACAATCAAATCATCTGGCTGACAAACTTCATAATCGAGCTGTGTAAAATTCAGGACCACTTCAGATGCTAGGATACTAAAATCGGCAGCGTTTACCGCTAAAAAAATAGAGTTAGATGCTTTCACCATTAGCCTAGCATTTGTAGTAGGCACAGCAGGAATAACAAACTCATGATTACCATCATTTAATATGTTTTCTGCAATGGTTATTGGAAATGACTGTCCCCCATCAGTAGAGAGAAAAATATCTACGGCTGTAGCAGAAACTGGGGCAACATTCGTATTAGCTACATCCCAACTAATTGACTGCACTTCTCCAGCAACATATGAGGTTGGTACATCTTGTGAAGTTACTGTAAAGGGGCCAGCCTCATTAACTACAAAGACTGCAACCTCATCGGATGCTAATTGTCCCGCTTCGATTGAGTTATCTCTAACAGTTACGGCAAAATTAAGTTCTCGTTCTACCAAAGAAACGGTCTCCCAAGCATCACCTGAACTAGGATTCACTTGCGTTAAATTGCCAGATGTTATTCGCTCTAATTTTGGAAAATAACGATATGAAACTGTAGTTGGTGGTAAGGATCTAAACATTGCTCCAACTGGATTTGTTGGGCCAAATGTAGCTTGAGTAACGATGGCTGCATTGGTTTGTTCCCAAGTATACGTTAGTACATCTGCTGCATCTGTATCTAATGCTGTTCCTTCAAGCACAAAAGCAGTTCCTTTTGGTATGGTATAATCTGAAATTACCGTTAAGCTTGGTGGCGTATTAACCAAGTTTATAACTTCTCCACAGGAAACGGTTTCTAAGTAATCGCTAATTTGAACTACACTAACGTAATGAAAATAATCATCGCTCATTTCAGCCACATCATTCATATTTGTTATTCCCGCATACCCCATTATAGTGGTGCCACTACCCGGCTCTACCTGAACTTGTGTTCCTTCTGAAAAATGAGAAAAAGTATGATTTGCTCCTAATTGATGCCCCATTTCATGTGCAACTAAATCAATAGCAAACGCCTCACCTTCAGGTGCTGAAAGGGTACTGTATGCACTACCCTTTCTACCACTTCTACAAACGGCTCCAACAAATCCAGCGTTACCATCCAAGGCATTATCCTGTTGATTAAAAAGATGTCCTATATCATAGTTTTCATCTCCAATAACCGTATCTAAAGTATTTTGGGTTTGTGCACTTAAGCTACCTGTAAAGGGATCGGTAGTAGCATCTGTATAAATAACCTCATCTGTGGTTCCTATTAGCTCCAATGTAATTGCCAAGTCGTTTTCTAAAATTTCATTAATTCGAGTAACTGTTGCATTTATCGCAGCTAATGCATCAACCTTAGTACCTCCATGAAAATTGGTGTACTCCCCAGATGCAGCTACTGCAAGTCTAAATTTCCTAAGCACTTGGTCATCAACAGGCTGTGCACCAAGTAGATTATTTAATTCTGGTATTTGAGGCACGGTCTTACAAACAAACATATCCTTAGAAGTACGATCTTTTGCGTGGTAAAGCACGTAGGTGTTTTTTACACCTTTTTCCATAAAAACGGCTCCACCCCTATTTGTTGCCGACATCATACTATGAATACCTTTATGCGAGACACTAAAGCGTATCCGTCTACCATCATTCAATGTACTAACACCTTTATACGATTTAATATCTGGATATTTTTCAGCTAACTCAATAGAAAACACATTAGCTTCTTGCACTTTAAAGGGAATAGGAACCCCTTTTTCATCAGGGAAATATACGATTTCAGTGTTGCTTTTCTTTTCAACTAATGTAATCAGTTGGTTCTTAAAACTAGACTCTGATAGTGTGTAAGCCGTTGCCCTATTAACTGAAAATCTTTCTAAGGCAATTTGTTCTTCTACCTGAGATAAATCTGTAACTTTCCAATAATTGGTCTGCGCCGCTCCATAAAAGGAGAGAAATATCATGGTAATTGAAAAAACAAGGCGTAATTTTGTACTCATTGAGGGGGCTTTTATCTCAAAATCAAATATAGTTCTTTTATTTTCCATCATACGTGACCACAGTCCATAGCATTTCTAAATATACAGCACAAGAGCCTATTGTCATTACAATAGGCACATTTGACGGTGTGCATATTGGTCATAGGAAAATACTTGAAAAAGTCATAAACCATGCCAAAGATGCAACCTTAAAATCTGCGGTACTTACTTTTTTTCCTCATCCAAGAATGGTTTTACAGAAAGATGCGGATATTAAACTTCTAAATACCTTAGAAGAAAAAAAAGTTATTCTTAACAAGATGGGCCTTGATATTCTGGTGGTTCATCCTTTTACGATAGAGTTTTCCAGATTAACGGCGACAGAATTTGTTAGAGACCTTTTAGTAAACAAACTAAGGTCAAAAAAAATAGTTATTGGCTATGATCATCGTTTCGGTCGTAATAGAACGGCTAACATTAATGACCTGATTGCCTTTGGAAACGCATTGGATTTTGGTGTTGAAGAAATACCCGCTCAAGAAATTGACGAAGTGTCTGTTAGTTCAACCAAAATAAGAAAATCCTTAGAAGAAGGAGATGTGCAGACGGCAAACGAATATTTGGGATATGAATATATGCTAACTGGTACGGTTAAAAAAGGTAAAGGTTTGGGCAGAAAACTAGAATATCCTACCGCCAACATAGTAATTGAAGAGTCTTACAAACTAATTCCGAAAACAGGATCTTACATTGTAAAAAGCAACATAGACGGAAACGTAGTCCATGGGATGATGAATATAGGTTTTAATCCTACTGTAAACGGCACTAAAAAGACTATTGAAGTCCACTTTTTTGATTTTAAAGATGACCTATACGAGCGTACCATTCAAATAGATATGCTTAACAGACTTAGGGACGAACGTAAATTTGATTCTTTAGGAGCTTTAAAAGAACAGTTAAAGAAAGACAAAATGGATTCTCTTCGGTTTATATCTAAATAACTATGTTTAACGAGCTACTATTCAAGAAAATAGATAACAGCCCGTTAATTATATTTCGCATCTTTTTTGGCATCTTAATTTCTTGTGAGTGTTTTGGCGCAATTTTAACCGGATGGGTTAGAAAAAACTTAGTCGAACCTCGCTTCACATTCCCATTTATAGATTTTGCTTGGCTAGAGGTTTTCTCTGGCACAGGTTTATATTATTACTTTTTTGTGATGGGTGTACTTGGTGTTTCTATTGCAATAGGCTACAAATATCGTTTTAGTATTATTTTATTTACAGTGCTTTGGACTGCGGTATATCTGATGCAGAAAACAGCTTATAACAATCACTATTATCTTTTAGTATTGATATCCCTTTTTATGTGTTTTTTTCCAGCAGATAAAAACTATTCTCTAAACACAAAAATTCATCCAGACCGCAAGTCTGATTCCATGTATAGCTATGTAAAATGGATTATAATCCTACAACTACTCATTGTATATGTCTATGCCTCCTTAGCAAAGCTATATGGAGATTGGTTAGACTTTGGAATGATAAAAATTTTAATGCAGTCAAGAGCTGATTATCCTATTATAGGAAATATACTGCAACAACATTGGGTGCATCAAATTATTGGAACATTTGGAATTTTATTCGATTTATTAATCATCCCTGCCCTACTTTGGAAACCTACTAGAAAAGTAGCTTTCTTTCTATCTATATTTTTTCACTTATTCAACTCTATCGTTTTTCAAATTGGAATTTTCCCTTATTTATCATTAGCCTTTACAGTGTTTTTCTTTGAAGCAGAGACTATTCGTAAACTGTTCTTTAAAAGTAAAAAAGAGTTTACCAGAATGGAGATTAGTACGCCAAAATATCAGAAAGTAATCACAGTGATATTAAGTATCTATTTTATAATTCAAATGCTTCTTCCTGTGCGGCATTATGCAATTAAGGACAACGTGCTTTGGACAGAAGAAGGCCACAGATTAAGTTGGCGAATGATGTTACGCAGTAGATTGGGGAGAGGAGAGTTTAAAATTGTAAATACAAACACTGGGGAACAAACAATCATAAATCCTAATGAATATTTGAACGGAAGTCAACTACGAAAAGTTTTTGCATACCCAGATTTTGCATGGCAATTTGCCAACTATCTAAAAAAAGAATATGTAGAGAACGGAGAAAATATATCTGTATATTTAGAACAATCAAAAATTAGTATTAACGGAAGACCATACGCGCCGTTTATAGATTCCAAAACAGATTTAGCAAATACAC
>CALHVP010000043.1 GCA_938038975.1 uncultured Maribacter sp.
TGGGCTTGGGAGCCAGGAGTAAATGCAGAAGGAGTACAGAGAGAATTACCACCTGTACCCAAGGACGAGTATATAGCTGCAGTAAAAAAATGGTTTAAAGAGGGACATGTTATTCCATCTAAATAATACTATAAAATGAATATTTCATTAAACGTAAACGGAGAATCTCATACGATAGATATCAAGGATGGTCAAACACCATTGCTTTGGGTTATTAGAGATATTCTAAATCTTAAGGGTACTAAGTTTGGATGTGGAAAAGCTGCTTGTGGCGCATGCACGTTACATGTTAATAATGAAGCCGTGCGTTCGTGCTCTTATCCAATAAAATTGGCAGATGGAAAAAATATTACCACAATAGAAGGTCTTGGTGATAAAGATAATCCACATCCCGTTCAACAAGCTTGGATTGAGGAAGTAGTTCCTCAATGTGGTTATTGTCAGCCTGGTTTTATGATGGCTACTGCTGCCTTATTAAATAAAGTGCCGAAGCCCACAGATGAAGATATAGATAATAATATTATTAACGTTTGTCGTTGTGCTACGTATTATCGTATGCGAAAAGCTATACATAGAGCTGCTGAATTGAATATACTAAAAGAAGAATCAGAAACTCAAAATTCTTAAGTTATGGCAGATAAGAAAAAATTATCTAGGCGTACCTTTTTAGTGAGAGGTGGATTAGGCACGATTGGAGTATTGGCCGTTGGTACTTATTTATTTAGAAGTCCTATTCGTGCTAAAATCGCAGGAATGATAAATACCGCTGACGCACCTTACCAAGGAAATACAGATACACCAATCATTTGGTTTGAAATTACAAATGAGAATACTGTAATACTTCATAGTCCTAAAGTAGAAATGGGGCAGGGAACATTTACTGGCTTGGCGCAAATAGTGGCAGACGAATTAAGTGTATCTATGGAACAAATGCAGGTAGTGCATGCAAATTCTGATTCTGGTAATATTGATGCTTTTGCTACAGGAGGTAGTACATCTATATCTTCACTCTGGATGCCTCTTAGAGAATTGGCTGCTACTATGCGTGAAATGATAGCGGTAGAGGCAGCAAGAAAAATGGAGGTAGAGGTCTATGAATTAACCATTATTGATGGAGTTATTTCTGACGGTAATAAAAAGATGACTTATGCTCAAGTTGTTGAAGGCGTAACAGAGTGGAATGTTCCTGATATTCCAGAATTAAAACCCATTTCAGATTATAAGTTCGTAGGGAAACCTATAGCACGTGTAGATCTAGAAGATAAAGTATTTGGTTCACCTATATTTGGTATGGACGCTACTATGCCATACATGTTATATGGGGCTGTAGCAAGACCAACAAGAATTGGATCTACATATATAGGTTCAGATACGAGTAAGGCTGAAGGTATGCCTGGGGTCGTTAAAATAGTTAAAGAAATAGATTTTGTAGGCGTTATCGCTAATTCTCTTATTGAAGCAGAAAATGCAAAAGAGGCTATTGATGTGCAATGGGAGACCCAAGGAGATATACAAACTTCAGATATAAGAGCTTTGGTAGAAGTTGGAAAAGGCACTCCTTTTGTTATTCAGAAAGAAGGTGATGTAGATGAATTTTTAAAGGAAGATAGTAACAATATAATATCTGAATATTGGAGTCCTATTGGAGCTCATGCTCAGCTGGAACCTAATGGCGCATTAGCGTATGTGGAGGCCGATAAGGCTACTATTATGATGTCTACCCAGGTAGTAAATCTTACACGTGGAGAGATTGCTAAGCGTCTTGATTTTGAGGATGAACAAGTAAACATAGTTCCTACTTTTTTGGGTGGAGGTTTCGGAAGAAGACTACATACCCCAAATGGAATTCAAGCTGCATTGCTATCAAAAGCAGTTGGGAAGCCTGTTAAATGTTTTTTTACACGTAAGGAAGAGTTTCAAAACGATACGTTTCGTCCACCTACGCATCATATCCTAAAAGGAAAATTGAACGAAACTGGAATGATAGAAGCATTAGAGCATAATGTGTCTAGTGGTGATGTTGCTTTTGGATCTCCAATGCTCCCTAAAGTATTGGAAACTGTTTTAGGAGCAGATTTAGGTGCTTGGCGTGGTGGAATGATCCAATACGGGGCCATTCCTAATTTTAAAGCTATTTCGTGGCGTGTAAAATTACCTTTTGCTACCAGTTGGTGGAGAAGTCTTGGGTTATTAGCCAATACGTTTGCTATTGAAAGTTTTATGGATGAATTAGCTGTAAAAGCTGGAAAAAATCCTGCCGAATTTCGATTAGCCCAAATCCAAGATGATGATAGAGGTAAACGGTTAAAATCTGTTATTAATGCAGTCGTGGAAGCAGCGGGTTATACAAATGAGGTAATTAACGGCAGAGCAATGGGTATTGCAGTTTCAACAGATGCAAATACACCTTGTGCAGAAATTGCTGAAGTTTCAATAGAAAATAATACCATAAAGGTGCACAAAGTGTTCTGTGCAATGGACCCAGGGCTTGTGGTGAACCCTGATCAAGTACGTGCACAATGTGAAGGTGCTATTATCATGGGAATGAGTGCTTCTATGTTTGAAAAAATGGAAGTTGAAAACGGAGAACTTACCCCAACAATATATGGCCCTTACCAAATGGCTTTGATGAAACATGCTCCAAAAGAAATAGAAGTAATCTTATTACAGGGTTCAGATGCCCCAGGAGCTGTTGGGGAGCCGCCGCTTGGTCCTATTGGAGCAGCTATTGCAAATGCAGTATTTAGACTTACAGGGCAACGATTAAGGGACATGCCTTTGCAACTAGCCTAAGTCTGGTTTATTATTCTTTTTGGCTCTTAGATTTTGCTATATTCCGTATCATCCCGCCAAAAATAAAATAATGTAGAGGTACGATGCTATACCAGTATAATCTGCCCCTTAGTCCTCTTGGTCTAAATGTAGCAGTTTGATGAAGTATGTTGTGCTCATCAATTCTAAATTCTAACCAGGCTTCTCCAGGCAACTTCATTTCGGCAAACAATAAAAGACGTTTTCCCTGTTTATCAGCCAAAAGTACTCTCCAAAAATCTAAGGCGTCACCGGCATAGATTTTATCTGGATGGGTTCTCCCACGTCGTAATCCTACACCACCAATAAGTTTATCAAGAAAACCACGTATTTTCCACAGCCAATTTCCATAGTACCATCCATTCTTGCCACCAATTTTCCAAATATTTCCAAGTACTTGTTTTGGGTCGCTAATCTTTATGGTTTGCACATCTTTCAGTACGCCATACTTAGGAACTTGTATGTATTTTTCCAAATTCTTGTTGAATCTACCACTCACCATGCTATCCTTCCAACTACTTACCACAAGGTTCTGTTCAATTTTTACAAAAGCCATATCTATTGCTTCGCTGTAGGTGTGAGGTTCAATGCCTAGGAGTTTAGCTAATCTTTGATCTTTAGCAATGACCTCAATTTTCATACTATCTACTAGGTTTAGTGCTAAGGTGTACGAGGTTGATGTGACAAAATATAACCAATAAGAAGATAGTTTTGGGGTCATTACTGGAACAGTGTAGATCCAATTTTTAAACCCTCTAGCTTTTGCATATTGATGCAACATTTCCTTGTATGTAAGTACATCCGGACCGGCAATATCATAGGAGTCATTATAGGTTTTTTCATTTCCTAAAACTGAAGTCAAAAATGTTATGACATCTCTTATTGCTATGGGCTGTGTTTTAGTAAGCACCCATTTTGGGGTAATCATAAAAGGTAATTTCTCGCAAAGATCCCGTATGATTTCAAAAGAAGAACTTCCAGAACCTACAATGATTCCTGCCCTTAACACGGTCAAGCTGAAATTACCTTTGTATAAAATTTCTTCTACATTCTTGCGTGACCAAAGGTGTTTGGAAAGATTAGCGTCGTTAACAATTCCACTTAAATAGATAACTTGTTTAATATTAGTTTCCCCAACATAGGTATTAAAATTTGTTGCTGTTTTAGCTTCTAACTCATCAAAATCCGTAGTAGAAGTACTCATGGAATGAATAAGAAAGTAAGCAGCGTCTAAATCTTTTGGTAGTAAATCTGGTTCTACTTCTTTTAGAAAATCGATTTCTACTATCTCTATTCGACTACGAGTTTCTGAATCTACAGAGAGTCTGTCTGCATCTCTAACAGCACATACAACTTCATGACCAGCGTCTAGTAATTGAGGCAGTAGTCGCATTCCAATATAACCATTAGCACCAGTAAGTAATATTTTCATGTTTTGGGGGTATTGAACATTTTAAAGATAACTATAAAGGGATAAAGTGTTAGGAATCCAAGTAGGCATAAAATTAGCCAACTTAGGTTAATAGATTGTACATCTAGTGCTATTAACATACTATGTATGCTTACAGCTAAAAACGTTAAAACAGTACAAAGATTTAGCCATACCAACATGCGTCTGGAAAGTGCGTAGAGGTAAGGTGCGTTCTGTTCTGTTACTTTTTTAGGGTAATTGTAATGCCAAGGTTTCATATTGGTTATTAGCTTACCAACGCCAAAGTAGATGATAAGACTTAAAATTGGGAGTATCCACAAATCATTTTTACTGCTAAAACCATTAGCTTCACCTTTTAAATTAAAATGGGTAGGCATGGTGTTGGGTAAATCAAAGTAAAAAATGAACAGCACTACAAAATGTAATAGAACCAATACCCATCCAATACGTATAAATAAACGGTCAGTTTTAGTTGGTTTTATATC
>CALHVP010000044.1 GCA_938038975.1 uncultured Maribacter sp.
TGCAGGATAAAATACAGAATGATATGATGTATGGGGATAAGGCCAGTAAGGCAATATTGAGCAACTTGTCTTATCAATTCTTCGGTAAAGTAAATGACCCGGACACCGCCAAATATTACGAACGCTTCTTTGAAATTGTGAAGAGCGAGACTACTAGTGTTAACCGAGGTTATAATCTCAATTTTGATACCCGTATTACGACCGGAGAGCGTGAGGTGGCAAAAATCAGAGCTGATGTTTTCTTCAGATTAAAGCAAGGTGAGTTTATCACGTTTGCTGATGGGGAGGATAAAAGGGTACAGTTTAAGTTGTCGAAGATTGAGAAGCGGATACCTAAAAAAAAGAAGGCATTTACCGATGAGGATTTGGAGGAGAATTTTGAGAGGGTTTATGAGGACGTCAGGTCTATATTTGTACAATAAGAAAACTGGGACTCTAGAAAGAGATAGACAATAAAATATACAGTTTGTTGATTTCGAGTTTGAAAAGAATTAGCAAGTAATGTTATTAGTACCGTAAAACGTTCCTTTTAAGAAACCTTTTAGAAGTAAAACAAAATCATAATTGTGGATTAGCGGTGAACAAACTATTCAGCGTTCCTATCAATAGAGCTCACCTTCTCATTAAGCATCGTAGTTTTGAGCCAATTTTACTACTTAGGAAGAGAAATATTCAAGGGACAAAATAAATTCATACATTTACATATGTAATACATAATGCATTTATGAAGAATTTAGTCGCAGCAACTTACGCTCCAATGCAACCGAGTGGAGCTCTCAATTTGAGTATTGTCAAGGAATATAGCAAATTTTTAAAATCGAATAAAGTCAATGGAGCCTTTGTGAATGGGTCTACAGGTGATTTTGTCTCACTAAGTACCCTCGAGCGCAAGCAACTCATAGAAGCTTGGTCACATAGCAAACCTGAAGATTTTTTTCTTACAAACCACGTCGGACACACAAATTTAAGAGAAGCCAAAGAATTAGCAATACATTCCGAAAACCTAGTTGATGCAATCTGTGCTCTACCTCCATCCTATTTCAAACCAAAGACCTTGGATAGCTTAGTGTTTTATTGTAGTGAAATTGCGAATTGCGCACCTAGTATACCATTTTACTATTATCATATTCCAGTACTGACGGGAGCTGATTTTCCAATGATAGATCTTTTGAAAAAAGCCGCTAAAATAATCCCGAACTTCGGGGGAATAAAATATTCTCAATACAATCCAGTTGATTTTTCAGAATGCTTACATTTTAATAAAGCTTCACAAAACATCCTTTTCGGGGTAGATGAAAAACTGGTATCAAGTTTACCTCTTGGTGCTACAGGTTGGGTTGGTAGCACCTATAATCATTTGGCTCCACTATATTATGAAATTATCTCGTCTTACCACAATGGCAACATTGAGAAAGCAAATGAACTACAGGAGAAGGCAGTTTTCTTCGTGGAAACGTTGGATAAAATCGGCGGTTTCAATGGAGCTGGAAAAAGTTTTATGAGGCTTTTTGGACTTGATCTAGGGCCTAGTAGATTTCCTCATAACACTATGACTAATGAACAATTGAATACTGCAATTCAGGCATTTGACCAAAAAGAAATGCTACCCTACTTCGGTGAACAGTTTTCTTCAATTACCTAAATAGTATTTTTTAAGATGGTATAGTCCGTCTACTTTCAATCGGTTTATATTCAAATATTTAACATTTTTCAATGTTAAATATTAATGTTTTTAATTGCCTTATGTATAACATAATACTTTTTATATTACCTTGCGACATATTATCTAACTAGTATTAACTCAAACCAAAAAGGGTATGAAATTATCTGAAAGAATCTATAAGGTTGAAAAACTAGGGCCGAATGGGTGGTCTGGACTTGCCTTTAAACAAAGAACATCGATGCTTCTATTCGCATTAGTACTGTTCTTTTCTAGTCAAAATGCGGCTGCGCAGGAACAAGTGATTACAGGAACAATTACAGATGTCGAACAAGTTCCTTTGCCAGGAGCAAGTATTGTAATTAGTGGGACCACGACCGGAACACAAACCGATTTTGATGGTAATTTTACCATTGATGCGAACGTGGGAGATGTCCTAGTATTTAGTTATTTGGGTTTTGATTCTCAAGAAATGGCCGTTTCTAATGAAAGTGTAATTAATGTTACTCTAGTCCAAAACACCGCAATGCTGGACGAAGTGGTCGTTACAGGATATGGCAGTCAGGCCAGAGGGACGTTAACTACTTCAGTTTCAAAATTGGATACGGAGATCTTAGAAACTTCTACAAGATCAAATGCTGCAACGGCCTTACAAGGAACTATTGCGGGTTTAAGAGTAACGAACACGACTGGGCAACCAGGAGCTACACCTCAAATTATTTTGCGTGGGGGAACCAATTTTGATGGTACTGGTTCTCCTTTAATATTAATTGATGGTATTCCTGGCTCATTTTTTGCCTTGAATTCTGATGACATAGAATCCATTGAAGTTTTAAAAGATGCCGCCGCAACAGCTATCTATGGGGCAAGATCTGCTAATGGTGTTATTCTCGTAACGACGAAAACAGGTAAGGTTGGAAAAACTTCTATCAACTATAGATATAAGTATAGTATGAATGAGGAAAGAAACGATCAAAAGTATCTTAGTGCTGCAGATTTTTTGAATTATAACCGACAAGGTCATGCCTATTCTGAGCAAGCACGGGGTAATCCTAATTTTATTCGTCAATTTATTAATGGTGATAATTCTTTTGGAATAGGTGGCAATACCACAAATTCTCCGTTCACAACGCAACTACTAACATCTGACAATCAATACTTGTTGAATCAACCAGGATGGAATTCCATTCCTGATATTTTAGATCCGAGTAGAGAGATTTTGTTTTTTGATAATCAAAATGTAGGTGATCGAATATATCAAGATAGTGCCACACAAGATCACTATTTATCTTTTGATGGTGGAAATGAAAAAGGAACTTATTATTTAGGTTTAGGACTTTTGGATAATGATGGCCTTATTTTAGGATCTGGGTTTAAGCGATATTCAGGGAAGTTTTCGGGTTCCTATAGGGTTTCAGATAAACTAAAAGTGAACTCAAATATTTTATATACACATTCTAATTTAAGTTTGAGTCCTTTAGGTAACGACGATACAGTATTTAGAAGATTCCAAGGTCAAGCACCTACTTCTAGAGATTTTGATAATAATCCAGATGGCACTTTTTCAGATGTTTTCACAGTTGGGCAAAATCAAAGTTTTGGTAACCCACTCTACTATCAAGATAAATTCGTTAGAAAAAACTTAGAACAGCGATTAGCAGCGTCGGTAGGCATAGATTGGAATCTTGCCAATAATTTACTTTTTTCTCTGAACGGCAGTCATTTCACCATAAATAATCATAATGAAAATTTTAACCGGTCATATCGAGTAGGTAGTAATGAAGGTCCATTAAGAAACGCTCGTGAAGCTTCAGTAAGATTGCAAAGAACATTAAGAAATCAGTTGACTGGTACTTTGAATTATACAAAAAAGTTTGGCGATCATAACATAAATGCATTGATAGGGGCAGAATATTTTAAAGATAACTTTTTCACAACTTCCGCTGGAACAAGAAATTCTCCAACAGATTTGATCGAGACTTTAAATGCTGGCTCCGAAGCGGATGGTATTCCTTCTAGTTTTGAAACAGAGTACCTAATTACATCTGCATTTGGTCGATTGTTATACGACTACGATAATAGATATTTATTGGGTTTTACCTTTAGAAATGACGGTTCATCTAGGCTAGGTAATAATAAAAGCGACTTTTTTCCCGGGGTGTCTTTTGGTTGGAACCTGCACAACGAAAATTTCTTTGCAGAGTCTGCAATAGGCAAAACAATTTCCAGAATAAAACCTAGATTAAGTTATGGTGTCAATGGTAATCAAGATGTGTTGAGTAATTATGGTGTTTTTGGGGCTTATGGCAGTCAGGGTGTTT
Source organism: uncultured Maribacter sp. (assembly GCA_938038975.1). GTDB lineage: Bacteria > Bacteroidota > Bacteroidia > Flavobacteriales > Flavobacteriaceae > Maribacter. The sequence continues at coordinate 3,982 of CALHVP010000044.1, forward strand.
ATGATGGGCAAACGGGCTATGCTAACTCGCTATTACCTACATTGGATCTGTTATGGGAAAAGTCTACAACCTTTAATGTTGGATTAGATATCTCGTTTTTTGATGAACGACTTACGTTTATAACGGATTACTACACTAGGGATATAAAAGATAAACTAGCCGATCTTACGCTACCGTTTTATACTGGATTTAGCAGTATTCTTACGAACAACGGAACCATTAGAAATAAAGGTTTTGAATTACAAGTAAATGGTGATATAATTAGGAATGATAATTTAACATGGAATGTAGGTGCCACATTTACTACCAATAAGAACTATGTAATCAAGCTACCTGATAACGACAATGATTTAAACAGGCAAGGTGGACAACTCATCTGGAACCCTAGCGTAGGGCAAGAAGAATGGGTAGGTGGTTTTCAAGAAGGGCAACGCTCTGGTAACGATCTTGTTGTAGCTTTTGAACAAGATGGCGTTTATGCAAATCAAGCGGAGGCTGATGCAGATAACGGAATAACTGATGAATTCGCTCAGGCAGCAAGTACAAATCAACGTTGGGCTGGTGATTCAAGATGGGTAGACCAAAATAATGATGGCGTTATTAATGGTTTGGATAGAAAAGTAATCGGGCGCACAACACCCAATATTGTTGGAGGTTTGACCAGTAGTCTAAACTATAAAAATTTCCGTCTATTTGTTAAGACTGATTTCGCGGCAGGGCATTTGGTTTGGAACCATATTAGAGCCAAGGGTTACGGACAAACGCAAGGAAATCTCAATCAACCTATAGAAGTATTAGATTCTTGGACACCAACCAACACGGATACGGATTGGCCACGGATGGTTTTTGTCAATGATGCCAGAAATGTTTGGAGAGGTAATGAATCTCGAGAGAGCTTACAAAATTTTGGTAATGAACAATTTTGGGAAAAAGGAGATTATTTGGCTTTAAGAGAAGTGACCCTAAGTTACGATATTCCAAAAGAATATTTTAACGATGCTATTCAAAGGCTTAATATTTATGTAACTGGTTCGAATTTACATTACTTCAAAAGTATGAGCGGTGATACTCCAGAAATTGGAGGTGTACAATACGGAGCATTTCCAGTTCCAAAAACAATTACTTTAGGTTTAAACGTAACATTTTAAATTTTAAAAAAAATGAAAAAATATTTATATATAGCATTGATCACATTTACTTTGTGCTCATGCGAGAAAGAGCTAGAACTAGAAAGTCCAAGTGAATTAACAATAGCTGGTTTTTGGGATACCGAGGAAGGGGCTAGAACTGCCCACACAGGTTTGTACGCTAACTTACGATCATCAGGTGAAAACCTTTGGTTATTAGGTGAAATGAGAAGTGATATTTGGGGAGGACGAACTTATGAGTCTGCTTCTAATACAAACTTGATTGAGTCTAATTTTACAGAAGCTACAGCGCCTTTTGGTGGTTGGGCAGGATTGTATACCAGAATTCATAGAATAAATGACTTCTTAGCGAATGCTCAAAATGTAGGTTTTATCAACGAGGCTGATAAAAATCACATGATTGGACAAACCTATGGGCTAAGAGCTTTATACTATTACACTTTACTAAAAACATGGGGAGAGGTACCTATCATTCTTGAACCGGTCGGAGCAATAGACCCTTCAGATTTAAGCAAACCAAGATCTTCACAAGAAGAGGTTATGAACTTAATAAAGTCAGATATAGAAGCTTCTTTAAGCGCTTTTGGATTAGATAACAGTTTTTGGGCTGGTAACAGAAATTTCTGGTCAAAGGCGGCAACCTTGGCGTTGAAAGGCGATGTCCATATTTGGTCGGGGAATTTACTCGGTGGAGGAGCATCAGATTTCACTACGGCAAAAACAGCTTTAGAACAAATCTCGGCTTTAGAGGTAAGCTTGGCAGAAAACATTTCTGAACTATGGGGAGTTGGCGGCGAAGCGAATAGTGAATTCATTTTTGCCTTGCAATACAAGCAAGATGAAGCCTCTAATTTTTACAATAGCCTAACGGGAAGAAGCACAGAAATTAATCCTCAGTTTGATGACAAAGGAGCTTCCATGATTGATTTCGTTATTGCTGGGGCTAACAGATATGGCCAGTCAGAAAAGACCATCTTACTACTAGACGATAATGATGATAGCCGTAAAGACGCCTCTTTTATTAGGTTATATATTGATGATAATGCAGGAGCGGGATACCCAACATATGATGAACCCGCCTATTTTGGTTCTGTATTCAATAAGTTCTTAGGTCAAGTGATTGGTTCTGAACGCATATTTGAAAATGACGTACCTGTCTATAGATATGCCGATGTTGTTTTAATGCTTGCAGAGGTTAAGAACTTATTAGGAGAAGATCCTACGGCAGAGATTAACGAAATTCGGCAAAGAGCTTTTGGTGCAAATTATGATGCAGCTATCCATGGCTATACCAACGGTTCACAAGTAGATAATGTCAATGCTATTTTAGATGAACGCTATAAAGAATTCGTAGGCGAAGGCAAAAGATGGTGGGACTTAAGAAGAGCTGGAGATAGTTTTGTAATTGACAATGTGAGCTTTTTAAATCCTGGTGATGAATTTAAATTGCTTTTACCGATTACGACGGACATGATTGGTAGAAACCCAGCATTGGTGCAAACCCCAGGGTATTAATTATATAAAGTTGTTGAGTTAGTTTTGAAAAGGTCTTGGTCTTGTTAAACCAGGGCCTTTTTATTTGTTACTATTTTTAAAAGCATGGTCAAAATGAGGTTCTAAATGCCTTCGTATAGCATTGCGAAATGTTTCTGGTGTACCTACTTTTAAATTTTCTAACAACATGCGATGTGTTATGAATTTTCCACCTGTAAAATGATCACTATCTAAATCATGATTCTTGGTTTCCTTCATATACACATATTCAAATACTGGGAGCAATAAGTTCTGAAAACCTTGAAGAGTGACGTTCTTCGACATTTGGTAAAGCTTACCATGAAAGGCAATTTCTCTGTCTAAGGCGAATCTAATTTTACCGGTATCTGTAGCTTCTTCGGCTTGTACAATTTTTTCAAGCTCATCCATATCTTTTTGTGTCTTGTGTTCAAAAAGAAAATCTGCCATTCCCATTTCTAATATGAGACGGAGTTCGAATAACTGCTTAAGGGTATCTTCCCCTAAAAGGGTGGGATCTAAAATGCGCTCAAAATTATTTATAATATCGGGCTGCTTTAATATCATGCCCCTATGCTTCTTCGATTCTACCAGTCCCAAAGTTCTTAGCCGTAGTAATGCTTCGCGTATAACAGTTCTGCTCACTCCAAGTGATTCAGCAAACTCAAGTTCTTTAGGTATTGCATCTCCTGGTTTTAGATTATTATCTTTAAAAAAGGCTAATAGTTTTATCTCGACTTTATCAACTAAAGATCCTGTGTCGACAGGCTCTAACTTTTTAAATTTTTTCATATAATCATTTGTAAGTAAGCATTCCCTAACCGATTAGTTTCATTCTACTATGCACCCTTTTAGGAAAATCGCAAAACACAAAAATAGGGAATGTTATTTTCTATGCGTTAAATCCAAGCAATATTGCAAATTAGGTCAGAAGAGGCAAACGAAGTTAGATAATTTTGTTTAATTTTGTATTATGTCATACATATAAAATGAATTACTCTGAACTTTACAAAAACACGCTACTTAAGGACATAATCCCTTTTTGGGAAAATCATTCCATAGATCTTGTACATGGAGGCTACTTTACTTGTTTAGATCAAAAAGGGGAGGTGTTCGATACCGATAAATTCATTTGGCTACAAGCAAGACAAGTGTGGACATTTTCAATGCTTTATAATCAAGTTGAAGAAAAAGAAGCTTGGTTGCGAATCGCCAAATCTGGCGCTGAATTCATGAAAAACCATGGTATGGATTCCGAAGGAAACTTTTATTTTTCGCTTACGCAAGAAGGAAAACCATTAGTCCAAGCCTACAACATTTTTTCTGATTGTTTCGCAGCCATGGCGTTTGCTCAGTATTCAAAAGCCTCTGGTGATAAGGAATTTGGAGAACTAGCTAAGAACACCTATGACAATATCTTAAAACGAAAAGACAATCCGAAAGGAAAATTTGAAAAGAGCATGGGTCAAAGGCAATTGAAGAACTTTGCCCTCCCTATGATATTATCCAATTTAGTATTGGAGCTGGAAGATATTCTTGAGCCAGAAGAAGTAGAACGCACAATAGCGTTTAGCGTCAACGAAGTGATGGAAGTATTTTTGCAAACAGATTCTGGTTTGATTTATGAAAACGTTTTGCAAGACGGTTCGTTGCATGATAGTTTTGATGGAAGACTCATCAACCCCGGCCACGGACTGGAAGCAATGTGGTTTATGATCGATATTGGAGTGCGACAAAAAGACCAAAAGCTTATTCAAAGAGCAACCGAAACGATTATCCGAATTTTGGAATATGGCTGGGATGAGGAATTTGGAGGTATTTTTTATTTCATGGACGCGCTGGGCCATCCACCACAACAATTGGAACACGACCAAAAATTATGGTGGGTACATTTGGAAGCATTGGTAGCGCTAGCTAAAGCCTGGGAACATAACCCTGTTAGATCTATTAAACATTGGTATCAAAAAGTACATGATTATACGTGGTCTCATTTTCCTGATCCTGAAAATGGAGAATGGTTCGGCTATCTTAATCGACAAGGCGAACCCTTGTTGAGCTTAAAAGGTGGTAAATGGAAAGGATGTTTCCATGTGCCAAGAGCCATGTATCAAGGTTGGAAATCATTTGAAAAAATCGAAGCGAATAATAAAATTTAAATTAGAATGAAAAAATATACGCTATTTGTCGTAGTAGTACTTATTGCTTTTTCCATGAACGCTCAAGACAAAGTATTTCAAATGGCGAAAGGAATAAAAAGCCATCAAGATTTATTTAATACATCAATGAATGATGAAGTGTCTTGTTATAGGATTCCTGCACTTATTACCGCACCAAATGGTGACCTTATCGCCGCTATCGATGAACGAATACCCTCTTGTGCCGATTTGCGAGGTAGTGATGACATTAATATTGTAATCCGCAGAAGCAGTAATAACGGAAAAACTTGGGGACCTATTGAAACTGTAATGAATTTTCCTCTTGGGCAGTCTGCTTCTGATCCATCGTTCATAGTTGACGATATCTCCAAAGAAATCTTTTTGTTCTACAATTTCATGAACCTAACAGCCGAAAAAGATGTCTACTACCTACATGTAATGAAAAGTTCAGATAATGGAAAAACCTGGAGCAAGCCAGAAGACATCACCTCACAAATTGCAAAACCCGAATGGCATAAAGATTTTAAGTTTATAACCTCAGGTAGAGGTATTCAAACGAGCAAGGGTACGATATTACATTGTATGGTGAATCTAAATAGTGGCATGCACATTTTTGGAAGTAAAGATCATGGTAGAACATGGTTTTTTATAGACACACCCATAAAGCCTGCAGACGAATCAAAAATTATTGAATTAGCAGATGGAAGTTGGATGGTTAATGCCCGCGAAAACAAAGCGGGTGTTCGTTATGTTCATACCTCTTCAGATGAAGGTAAAACTTGGGAAACTAAAGCCGCCCCAGAACTGATTGACTCAGGCTGTAATGCCAGCATAATTAGATACACAGCGATTAAAGACGGCTATAAAAAAAATCGTCTGTTATTCTCAAATGCCAAAACCAAAAAAGGGCGAACCAATTTGACCGTTCGGGTGAGTTATGATGAAGGAAAAACATGGACAGAAGGCAAAACTGTTTATGAAGGCCCCTCAGCGTATTCTTCATTGAGTATTTTAAAGAACGGCGATATTGGTGTGTTTTTCGAAAAAGACGAGTATACAAAAAATGAGTTTGCACGCTTCTCTTTAAAATGGCTAACCGATAAAAAGGATAAATACAAAAAACCTAGAAAGAAAAGGTAGTGCCAATTCTTATTAGAAATATTCAAAAAACTGAATACTAACAAAAATGAATAGTATAAAGATTTTAGCAACATTTGCCTTTCTGTTACTGTTCGTTTCGATAGGTAACGGACAAGAAATTTCAAAAACTAGTAGTACCGACCTGTCAAGCCTACCAGCCGAGGTGGAAGGAAATCCTTCTTTAGGATTTGCAGGTATGATGGGCGGCACGCATAACGATGTAATCATAGCCGCAGGCGGAGCAAACTTTCCGGCTGGTCTACCATGGGAGGGAGGCAAAAAAGTCTATAGTGATAAAATTTATGTTCTAAAAGTTGGTCAATGGCAATTGTCAAACCATTCTTTGAAAAATCCTTTAGCATATGGTGCTTCCGTGTCCACTTCTGACGGTGTTTTGGTACTAGGCGGAGAAGACAAAAAGATAACTCACGACAAAGTTTTTTTACTGCGTTTCAATACGTCAACTGAAAAAATTGAAATTGTTGATTACCCTTCACTACCTGAACCTTTAGCCTATTCAGCCGCAGTAATAGAAGATGGATTCGTGTATATTGTAGGTGGTAAAAATTCAAAAGAGAGCGTCAATTCATTTTACAGATTGTCACTAAAGGAAAAGTCGAAATGGGAAAAACTGGACAACTTTCCCGGTGATCCTCGGGCCTTACATACTGCTGCAGTTCAGGAAACCAAAGACTCCAGAAAATTATTTGTTATTGGCGGCCGAAATCAGATGGCTGGAAAAAAGTCTGAAACGTTTACTGACTATCTATCTTATGATTTAAGTAAAGGTGTCTGGCAAAACGAAGGAGACATAATAATTAACAACCAACCAAGAGTTTTAATGGGTGCCTCAGCAGAAACTATGGGTTCGATGCATTTGATGGTTTATGGTGGTTCTGATAAAGTACTATTTGATCAACTTGAAAATGTTGCTTTAGAATTGAGTCAAACATCAAATGATTCCATAGTCGCGCAATTGACAGAAAAAAGGGATGCAATTCTTAACACTCATCCAGGCTTTTCAAAAGATATTCTGGGCTATAATGCCATAACCAAAAAGTGGTTTGTGTATGACAGTCTTCCCAATAAAATTCCAGTCACGGCGCTCTCATTTAAAAAAGATGATGAGTTTTTCATCGTTTCAGGAGAAGTATCTCCTGGAATACGAACACCAAAGGTTCAGAAATACAAAATAGGTGAGGAGACCAAACCTTTTGGAGTTATCAATTACATCGTTATGGGGCTTTACCTTATGATCTCACTAGGTATTGGCATTTATTTCATGCGTAAACAAAAATCTACCGAAGATTATTTCGTAGGTGGTGGGCGTATTCCGTGGTGGGCATCAGGGCTTAGTGTCTTTGGAACCTTATTGAGTGCTATTACATTTATGGCGATTCCGGCAAAAGCTTTTATAACAGATTGGTCCTTTTTCTTTTTGAACATTACAGCCATCCTAATTACCCCAGTAATCGCTTTTATTTTTATTCCGTTTTTCAATAAGCTCAAGATCCGAACAGCCTACGAATATTTAGAGGGGCGGTTTAATTATATGGCAAGAGCCTTTGGTAGTTTATCATTTATTCTATTTCAGTTAGGGCGAATAGGTATCGTGTTGTTATTACCATCGTTAGCAATCTCCATAGTCACCGGTATTCCTGTAGAAACTAGTATTCTAATAATGGGAGTTCTGTGTATTTTGTATACCACCTTCGGCGGTATAGAAGCGGTTATTTGGACAGATGTCTTGCAAGTCATTGTCTTGATGGGAGGCAGTATTTTAGCCGTGGTTTGGATTATTATGCACACCGAGACTTCTTTTGGTGAAATGATTACCTATGCCCAAGAACGTGATAAGTTCAATATTGCGAATATGGATTTTGATTTTACCGCGTCGACCTTTTGGGTGGTCTTCATTGGCGGTCTGGCATCTGCAATGGTAACACAAGGTACTGATCAAACGATAGTTCAGCGTTTTTTGACCAGTTCGAGCGTCAAAGATTCACAAAAAACCCTGTATACGAATGCCGTGCTAACCCTTCCGGCGACTATTATCTTTTTTGGTATTGGAACCTTGCTGTTTATTTTCTATTCGGAAATGCCCAATGCACTATCTCCTGCTATTTCAAATAATGACTCTATTTTTCCATGGTATATCGTAAGAGAATTGCCTGTTGGAGTTTCTGGCTTATTGGTTGCCGGAATTTTCTCCGCAGCCATGTCGAGTATCAGTAGTAGCTTAAATTCTGTTTCAACGGCCTATTGCAACGATTTTCATCAACATTTTAGACCAGAGACTGTCGATACTAAACTATTAAAGATAGCACGTATCGCTACAATAGTGACCGGAGTTCTAGGCATATTATTAGCCATGTGGATGGCAAATTCGAACATCAAATCGCTCTGGGATGAATTCTATAAGTTTTTAGGCTTATTTACTGGAGGGCTGGGTGGTATGTTCTTATTAGGAATGTTGACTAAAACGGCCAATGCTAAAGGTACGTTAATGGGCTTAGTGGCAAGTGCATTAATTATCTGGTACATTAGTGTTTTTACCGAGATTAGCTTCTTGATGTATGCTTTCTTTGGAGTTGCTTCTTGTTTTATTTTTGGATATATTTTTAGTTTAATTTTTAAGGATAAAAAGTAATATATGCGGTATCTCTTGGGTTGTACTTTTTTTTTCGCCTTAGGTATGCATATAATGGTTGCCCAACTAAGCCTGCCAAAGATATTTACGAATAATATGGTTCTTCAGAGAGATACAGCTATCCATATTTGGGGCAAGGGCATCCCCAATACAGCCTTAGAGGTCCAATTTGGAAGTGAAACTATTTCAACTACTGTCCGTCATGATACTACTTGGAATATCCTTTTCAAAGGACGGAAGGCTAATGCCAAACCTCAAACCATCCAAATAAAAAATGAACAGCAAAAAATCATTCTGACAAATATTTTGATTGGCGATTTATGGCTCTGTATAGGTCAGTCGAATATGGAATGGCCCATGGAAAAAGAGATGCATTTTAATGCAGAAGTAAAAAATGCGAATCAACCTTCGTTACGTTTTTACAATCCCAACTATGCAGGTAAGGATATATACAATGAAAGTTTTAGCGATTCTGTATTAAGTTTATTGAATACTAAGAATTTTTACAAAGGAAATTGGGCGGTAAGCGATAGCAATTCGGTAAAACAAATGAGTGCGGTTGGCTATTATTTTGGAAAAGAAATTTTGGAAAAAGAGCATATTCCTATCGGACTAATTAATATGGCTATTGGAGGTGCGCCAATTGAGGCTTTTGTTAGTAACAAGGCGATGGAAAGCGATCCCAAGTTTATCCAAAAGCTAAAAGGGAACTGGCTCAACAACCAAGAACTACCCGTTTGGGTCAGGGAAAGAGGTCAGCAGAATGTTGGCAACATACCGGTATTATATCAAGACGCTCTAGGGCCGAATCACGCTTTTAAACCGGGCTTTGCCTATACCGCAGGAATTGAACCTATGCTACAAATGCCTATCAAAGGAATCCTTTGGTACCAAGGTGAAAGTAATGCCCAAGAACCGGAACGGGTTAATGAGTATGGAGAATTACAGAAACTAATGATCGAGGACTATCGTAACAATTGGAAGCAACCAAAGCTGCCTTTTTATTGGGTACAGCTTTCAACAATAGATACAGCACACTATAATTCTAAATTTTGGCCAGAATTCAGGAATGTACAGCGAAAGTTACTCGATGAAGTAAAACATGGCGGCATGGCTGTGACCAGCGATATTGGTGCCAAAGATGATGTACATCCGACCAACAAAAAGGATGTTGGCGAACGATTGGGGCGATGGGCATTGAATTTCACATATCGCAGAAAGGTGATTCCGTCAGGACCGCTACCTAAAGAAGCTACCTATAAGAATGGCAGGGTCATTGTCGATTTTAAGTATTCGACCAAGGGTCTCAAAACTTCTGACAACAATTATGTTAAGGGATTTTCTTTGAATGGAAAGACTGAATCACATGCAATTTTGAATGGAAGCTCTGTAGAGATACCGTCACGAACCAAGCCTAAATTCGTTTACTACAGTTGGCAATCCTATACCGACGCTAATTTGGTCAATTCCGAAGGTTTGCCCACATCAACATTTAAAATACCGCTAAGATAATTTATTAACTTTATAGATAATTCGATAGTCCTAAAAAACGGCCGTTTTAGAGAACGACATATTTATGAAACAAAGTATTTAGTTGCCAGTTCCATTTGTAGTTCTTTTTAGTAGTTCCGCTAATTTACCTTTTACGGAATTAAAAAAGTTTAATTAAACGACCCTTTATTTGAACTTTTCATTATCTCCCTAATCTCCTATTTTTAAAGTTTATTTTACCGTACTAATTAAATAGTCTATATTTTAGCCTTTAATTGAACTTTTCAGCTATGGTTTTCGGATACGCAAGAGTT
>CALHVP010000045.1 GCA_938038975.1 uncultured Maribacter sp.
CCTCAACCTGGCAAATGCTATGTTCGTTGTACAACTCCAGATGTTTATGTAAATGAAACCGTTACCCTTACTTTAAAGCCAGCGTACAGTGTTTTAAAAACAGTACCTGCGACTTTTAAAACTGTTACTGAGCGTGTTGAAGTAAAGGCGGCTGGAAAAAAGTTAACAGTTGTGCCAGAAAAGTGGGGAACTGAAACAGTATCGTATACTTCAAAAGAAGGCGGAAATACGTTACGTATTACACCAGCAAGTTTTAATCCAAATTCAGAAACAATTGAAATTAAGCCAGCTTATGCTCAATGGGAATTAGGTGCTGCTGCTCCTGATTGCGCATCAGGTAATCCTGATGACTGTAGATATTGGTGTTACAAAGGATATCCTGCAGAGTTTACTACTGTAGATGTTCAAGTACTAGGAGCGAATGCTTCTACATCTAAAACGGCTATTGGGTCAAAGGATGCTTCATATACAAAAAGAGTGCTTTTAGAGCCAGCTCGTGTAGTTGAAGAAATTATACCAGCAGAATTTAAAACGATTACAAAAACAGTTTTAGATAAGGATGCTTATACTATTGAAGAAACAGTTCCTGCAGTTACTAAAACTGTTTCAAAAGAAGTTCTTAAGCAAAAGGGTGGACTTACAACTTGGAAAGAAGTAGAATGTTCTTTAGTTGAGTACCAAGCTTTGCCTATTAGTTGGAATCTTGGTAGTGCGTCTTTAACTGCAGAAGCTAAAAGACTTATTGATACTAGATTAATGCCAGTTCTTCAACAGAATCCAGGAGTGAAATTAGAAATTGCTTCTCATACAGATGTTAGAGGTAAAGTAGAGTCTAACAAAGACCTTTCTGAAAGAAGAGCTAAAGCAGTAGCTGATTACTTAATTTCTAAAGGTGTAAACTCTAGTTTGTTAGTAGCAAACGGATACGGTGAATCTAAAGTAATGAATAGATGTAAAGAGGGTGTTACTTGTACAGAAAGAGAGCACGCTGCAAACAGAAGAACTCAGTTCAGGTTAATTAATAACTAATTTCCCCGATTTCCCCCAAATTAAAAAAGGCTTTCCAGATATGGAAAGCCTTTTGTTTTTATTTATGCTTGTTAAGAAGTTGCAGATGGTATCTTACATCTCCATTCATGGCATAACCAGAGTACTCGTCTAATGACTTACCTTTTGAATTTAACACTTTAAGCAAAGGAAAAACGCCTCTCTTGTTATATGCTGCTATTACCCCTTTGTTGTGCAACATTTGTTTGGAGGATAATAAATCTTGGTTTCTAGGCATGTCTACATAAACCAAAATATAATTTTTGGACGCCTCATCAAATTCTTGGGTATCAAAAAAATCTTTTTTTAGCATTTTGCAAGGAGGACACCAATCGCTTCCTGTAAAATAGATAAGTATGTTCTTATCCTGTTTTTTAGCCAGTTTTTTGGCGCTTTCTAAGTCGTACTTCCAATCATTAACTTCTGTCGTTTCAGAAACTACCTGAAAAGACATTAATAAGGGTAACGCAAGTAGTAAAAAGAACTTTTTCATTTTTTTTATTTAGATAAAATAGTCAGGTCTTATTTAAATAACGAATCCATCCCAGGAATATTGGGCATTCCTTCTTTGGCAACAGCTGCAAGCTCTGTCTCATTAACTGCAGTAGCATTCGCAATGGCTTTGTTTAAAGTTAAGATAAGAAAATCTTCTAACTGTTCTTTATCTTCCAATAAGCTATCTGCTATACTAATTTTTTTTAGCTCACGGTTAGCTGTTATGGTAACTTCTATTAGGCCATCATTGGATTTTTCGTCTATCAAAACGGTATCCATTCTTTTTTTTGTTGCGGCAACTTTTTCCTGGGTTTCTTTAAGTTTTCCCATCATTCCCATCATGTCTCCAAACATTATCTCTTAAGTTAAAGTGTTTATATAGCAAAAGTACTAATTCGTAGCTTATGAGATTTAATCAAGATTAGTGCCAAGGCTACCGCACAATTAGTATTATTTTTGCAATCGTTGTTAAAAGACAAAGAAAAAAATAAATGAATATAATAATGCCTCCCGTAGCCCAAAAGAAAACCAAAAAGCTAACAAAGCATGGTGACGTGCGATTAGACGATTATTATTGGTTGAACAATCGGGAGAATCCAGAAGTGATTGCCTATTTAAATCAAGAGAATTCTTATTACGAAGCACTCACGGCACATACAAAAAACTTTCAGTCAGATTTATTCAAAGAAATGAAAGGTAGGATAAAGGAAGACGATTCCTCTGTGCCATATAAATCTAATGGGTATTGGTATAAAACACGATTCGAAATTGGTAAGGAATATCCTATGTATTCTAGGTGCAAAGAGAATTTAGATGCAGAAGAAGTAACCATTTTTGATGGAAATGAAATGGCTTTGGGTCATGATTATTTTAAGATTGGAGGGATAGCGGTAAGCCCAAATAATGAATTAGCAGCCTATGGTGTTGATACGGTTTCTAGACGTCAATATACCTTACGCATTAAAAGCTTAAAGACCGGAATTGTTTATAAAGAAGAAATTGAGAATACTACCGGTGGTGCAGTTTGGGCTAATGATAATGAAACACTTTTTTACACCAAAAAAGATCCGGTTACATTACGCTCAGACAAAATTTATAAGCATGTTTTAGGAACTTCACAGGATCAAGATGTATTGGTATTTGAAGAAAAAGATGACACTTTTAGCACTTTTGTATATAGAACGAAGTCAAAAAAATACATCATTATTGGCTCTTTTAGTACCTTAACGTCTGAATTTCAGCTTTTGTCAACAGATGAGCCTCATGGCAAGTTTAAAATGTTTTCACCAAGAGAGCGTGGTTTGGAGTATACGATTTTTCATTATGAAGAAGCATTCTATATTTTAACCAATAAAGATGGGGCTACTAATTTTAAACTAATGAAAGTTGGTGAGGGTCAAACTAGCGCTGAAAATTGGAAGGAATTTATATCACATAGAGAAAACGTATTATTAGAAGATATAGATATGTTTAAGGAGTACTATGTCCTTTCTGAGCGTGAAAATGGTCTTAATAGAATAAAGATTGTTAAGTGGGATGGCACAGATTCCTATTACTTACCATTTAATAGCGAGACCTATACCGCCTACGTAGACGCAAATCCAGACTTTGATACTGAAATTCTTCGTTTTGGTTATAACTCTCTTACGACTCCTAGCTCTGTGATTGATTTTAATATGCGGACGAAAGAACGTGAAATAAAGAAGGAGCAGGAGGTACTAGGCGGAAAGTTTGATAAGGAAAATTACAAGGAAGAACGTATGTGGGCTGTTGCTCGTGATGGTGTTAAAATTCCCATGTCATTAGTATATCACAAAGAGACTCCTTTGAGTCCAGATACGCCATTATTACAATATGCTTACGGATCCTATGGAGCAACAATAGATCCTTATTTTTCTACGGTGAGATTAAGTCTTTTAGATAGAGGGTTTATTTATGTGATTGCTCATGTTCGTGGAGGAGAATATTTGGGTAGACCATGGTATGAAGATGGTAAGCTTTTAAAAAAGAAAAATACATTTAAAGATTTTATTGATTGTTCCAAATTTTTAATCGAACAAAGAATAACCAGTAGCCAGCATTTATATGCTAGTGGTGGTTCAGCAGGGGGTTTGCTTATGGGGGCAATAATAAATATGGAATCAAATTTGTATAACGGCGTTATTGCTGCTGTACCATTTGTAGATGTAGTTACGACTATGTTAGATGAATCAATTCCTTTAACAACAGGAGAATATGATGAGTGGGGAAACCCTAACGAATTGTCATCCTATGAATACATGAAGTCGTACTCACCATATGATAATGTAGTACAACAAGCGTATCCTAATATGTTAGTTACTACAGGTTTACATGACTCACAAGTGCAGTATTTTGAGCCAGCAAAGTGGGTTTCTAAATTAAGAGAGATGAAAACGAATGACAACTTACTCTTATTAGATATAAACATGGAAGCAGGTCATGGAGGTGCATCAGGACGGTTTGAAGCATTAAAAGAGGTAGCTAAGGAGTATGCTTTTTTATTGGATTTAGAAGATAAAATTCAATAGTTCAAAAAAAATGGTAGTTTTGTACCGTATTATTCAATGCTAGGTTAGTGTTGATAAATCCATTGAAACAAGGACTTCCCTTATGAAAAAAGAGATAAAGGCGTATAACAATATTTTAGAGCTAGTAGGAAATACCCCGTTAGTTAAGTTAAATAAAGTAACACAAGGTTTCTCTGGTAAATTTTATGCCAAAGTAGAAGCGTTTAATCCAGGACATTCAGCTAAAGATCGTATAGCAATACATATAATTGAAGAGGCAGAACGTAAAGGAATCTTAACAGAGGGTAGTACCATTATAGAAACCACCTCAGGAAATACAGGTTTTAGCATTGCTATGGCAAGTATTATTAAAGGATATGGTTGCATTTTAGCGGTAAGCTCAAAATCATCAAAAGACAAGATAGATATGTTGCGTTCTATGGGCGCACAGGTTTATGTTTGTCCAGCTCACGTAAGTGCAGATGATCCAAGGTCTTATTATGAGGTAGCAAAAAGATTACATAAAGAAACTGAAGGGTCAATTTATATTAATCAGTATTTTAATGAATTAAATATAGACGCTCATTATAAATCAACGGGACCTGAAATTTGGGAGCAGACTGGCGGACAGATTACGCATTTGGTTGCATGCAGTGGAACTGGAGGTACTATTTCTGGAACTGCACGTTTTCTTAAGGAGCAAAATCCAGATATTAAAGTTATTGGTGTTGATGCTTATGGTTCGGTATTAAAAAAATATCACGAAACTCGTAAGTTTGATGAGAAGGAAATTTATCCTTATCGTATAGAAGGACTAGGGAAGAATTTAATACCTGGTGCCACAGATTTTGATGCTATTGATACCTATATTAAAGTTACTGATGCTGAAAGTGCACATACAGCAAGAGAAGTGTCAAGGACAGAGGGCATGTTTGTAGGGTATACAAGTGGTGCCGCAGTACAAGCATTAAAGCAATTGAATGAACTAGGTGAGTTTGATGATAATAGTATTGTAGTTACCATATTCCCAGACCATGGATCAAGGTATATGAGTAAAATTTATAGTGATCAATGGATGGAAGATCAAGGGTTTATGAACGCTAATCCTGTTGAAGAAATACAAGAGATACAATTCGTAAAATAGTAAGTTTACGTTATAAAATTAAAAGTGGGACTGGTTTCCACTTTTTTTGTGGCCTTTAATTAGGTAATCAATTATGAATGCTTCTTAAAAATATTTACTTTTGCAGGTAGAACCAAATTAAGGCGATGAAAGATTTATTTGATAGAATTTTAGAAAATAAAGGCCCTTTAGGTAAATGGGCGTCACAGGCAGAAGGATATTTTGTGTTTCCAAAACTGGAAGGCCCTATTTCTAATAGGATGTATTTTCAAGGAAAAAAAGTGATTACTTGGAGTATTAATGATTATTTAGGTTTGGCAAATTTGCCAGAAATAAAGAAAATAGATGGTGACACTGCAGCAGAGTATGGCTCAGCGTATCCAATGGGAGCTCGAATGATGAGCGGCCATACAGAATTTCATGAGCAGTTAGAACAAGAATGCGCAGAATTTGTAAACAAAGAATCTGCTTATTTGCTAAACTTTGGCTATCAAGGAATCATGTCTGCTATTGATGCTCTTGTGTCTAAAGATGATATTATCGTTTACGATGTAGATTGCCATGCTTGTATTATAGATGGTGTTCGTTTACATATGGGTAAACGTTTTACCTTTAAGCATAATGATATAGAGAGTTTAGAGATAAACTTGGAGCGTGCGGCTAAAATGGCGGAGCAAACAGGCGGAGGAATCTTAGTGATTTCAGAAGGTGTTTTTGGTATGAGAGGGCAGCAAGGTAAGCTTAAGGAGATAGTAGCACTTAAAGAAAAATATAAGTTTAGATTCTTGGTAGATGATGCTCATGGTTTCGGAACGCTTGGAGCAACAGGCGCTGGAGCAGGTGAGGAGCAAGGCATTCAAGATGATATTGATGTTTATTTTGCAACCTTCGCTAAATCTATGGCCGGTATTGGTGCGTTTTTAGCAGCAGATAAAGGTATTATAGACTACTTAAAATATAATTTGCGTTCTCAAATGTTTGCGAAATCACTACCAATGATTTACGTAAAAGGAGCTTTGAAACGTTTAGATATGTTACGTACGCAACCAGAGCTAAAAGCAAAACTTTGGGAAAATGTAAATGCCTTACAAAACGGACTTAAAGAAAAAGGGTTCGACATAGGAACTACATCAAGTTGTGTTACTCCTGTTTACCTTAATGGAAGTATACCAGAAGCAATGGCTTTGGTAAAGGATTTACGTGAAAATCATGGTATCTTTTGTTCTATTGTAGTTTATCCAGTGATTCCAAAAGGATTAATATTACTTCGTATGATTCCTACTGCAACACATACTTTGGAAGACGTTAGAGAAACCTTGGTAGCCTTTTCGGCAATTAGAGAGCGATTGGAAAATGGCACTTATAAACGACTTTCAGCAGCAGTTGCAGCTGCAATGGGTGAATAAGACAATTATTATTTTATAAAAAAACACCTGAACAGTTTTAACTGTTCAGGTGTTTTTTGTTTTGGTAAACTTCGTACAAACATCCGCTTACTACAGATTAATAATAGCGTACCAAATTAGTTAAACCTACTGGGATATTAAGGTTTTTTAAACAGCCAGCTTAGTTGAGGTTTAAAGACTCTTTTTGTAAGTGCACCTTCTTTTATGTATCACAGGATCAAAGTGTTTCCAGAGTTGCTGTATAGCCGTATTATTTGCCAACTCTGGGGTTCGGTAGCACATATCTATATCTTTTTCCTCGAATGTGTTATGGTATTCATTAAACAAGATAGCTGTTACACCTTTGTTCTGGTAATTAGGGTGTACACCAATCAAGTAAAAAATAACATCTTTACTATGTTTTCTAGCTTTTAAAAAATGAAAAATGCCGAAAGGGAATAGTTTTCCTTTTGTTTTTTGCAATGCTTCTGAAAAAGAAGGCATCACAATAGCAAAGGCAACTAAGGTGTTTTCTTTGTCCACAACAAACTTAATATACTCAGGATTTATAAAGCTGATGTATTTCTTTTTAAAATATGCTTTTTGTATATCTGTAATTGGAACAAAAGAAGAAAGAGAAGCATAAGATTCATTGAACAAATCAAACATTTGATCCGCCCAGGGCATTACATCTTTAGTTTTTGTGAAATTTAGTGGTCTAAGGCTATATCTTTTTTTAACAAGCTCTTGAACCCTATTAAAAAATTTTGGCTGTGCATTTTTTGCAGGAAATTTTTGCTCTAAATATTCCTTCTCCTTTTTAAAATCTAAGCGTTCAAAATGATCCTTGTAATAAGGGTGATTGTACCAAGTAATCATTGTTCCAATATGGTCAAAACCATCTACCAGAACACCCACTTTATCTAAATTAGAAAAACCTACTGGGCCTTCCATGAATTCTAGATTATGAGTTGTTCCAATTTCAGCAACTTTTGTTAATAGCGCTTCGGATACTTCATTATTATCAATGAAATCGAACCAACCAAATCGCATTTTTTTTACGTTTTGTTCAGAAACCTCTATTCTATTAACCATGGCAGCTACCCTTCCTACCACCTTATTATTATTATCATAGGCTAAGAAAAACCAGGCGTCGGCATCTTTAAAAACGGGATTTTTATCCTTATCAAAGCTATCTAGCTCATCCTTAATTATAGGTGGAACCCAGTAGGCATTGCCTTTATATAGTGAAAAGGGAAATGTGACAAATGTTTTTAGGTCCTTTTTGGAGGTAACCTCTTTAACTGTAATCATAGCTGAAATTTATGACTACCAATATTAGGGATATTTATCAGTATTTGAAAGCTAATAAAATGAATTTGAAAGGGAGCGCTTCTTAGAAATCTATTTCTCCAGGATCTTTCTTCTTGTCCTTCTTTTTATTTTTTTCAGCTTTCTTTAATTTTTTCAATTGTTTTTTAGAAGGACCAAGATCTACATCTTCAGCTCCACTTCCTTTTCTTTCGCCTTTTTTCTTTTTCTTCATGGCGTCCTTTTTAATCTCGCCGCCATTTTCGTCAGCCTCTTGATCTTCAATAGGAACTACCTTATCCTTATGAAAGTCAAATCTATAAGAACCACCAATGCTTACAAATATTCGGGAAGGGGTATTTTTAAAACTAGCGCCTAGATTCATATCTACTTGTATCCTTTCATTCATTAAATAAGCAATACCACTTCGTAATAAAAGATCTGAATAACGGTCGCTTTGGATACCTTGATGTTCTACAAAGACACTCCATTTAGGATTTCTAAAAGCATGTGAAATAGAGATGAGATAACTTAATTCTGGGAATTCTGTTCCAATACGATCATACGCTGTATTCGTAATTAATACCATTCTAGGGGTTAATCTACTTTGCGTTGCTATCATAGCCCGTGGAGAAATTTGAGCCTCTCCAGGGTAAAAAGGATTATCGCCTAAAACAAAATTAGCACCTGCGTAAAGAGATACTGCTGGTAGTAAATTTTTAAATTGAAATTTATTGTTCGCTCGCCAGCTGTATAAATTAGGTTTATTTCGTTGTGGGTTTTTAAATGGGTCATAAATTAGAAATTTAAGCCCTAGTCTATTTCTTTGAAAATTGGTTCTCGTTTCATTAATATCAAAGTTGTTGAACAGAATGTCTTGGTGTTGAAATGTACCTTCATAATTAAGTTCTAAACGTTCAAATAAGAGTCCATAACGTAAAGAAATATCACTCCCCCAGATATCAGATTGTGTATTTAAAGGACCATGATCTTGTTGCTCGTAAAAAAGTCCCATTTCTAGTTGAACTACATTTCTACCCACAGCGTACGCACTTACAGAAAGTCCTGGTCGGTTAGAATTAATTACATCTGTGTATTGACCTGTGGCTGAGAATACCACGAATAACAGTAAAAGTAAAAGTTGATTACTACTTTTTTTAATAGAAAATGGAAGACCCATGTATGCGACTTTATAATTATTTTAATACTTTCAATCTAGTATTAAAACGTGATAATTGTATTTTTGATATATAAGTAATTAATTAAATGGCTTTTTTAAAAACAATTTTAATTATCCTTTTAGGATATTACCTTCTTAAAATAGTAGCAAAATTTTTTGCTCCTAGACTAATAAATTACGCGGCAAAGAAAACAGAGTCTCGTTTTAAGGAAGCTTTTGAGGGCTTTAATCAAGGACAACAGCCACAGGACGAGCAGGTGGGTGACGTAATCATTGATAAAAAAACTGATAAGCAACAGCGTACTGGCGAAAAAGTAGGCGAGTATATAGACTTTGAAGAAGTAGACTAGTTATATTTGCGTAAACAACTACCCTCTTTAAAATGAAGAAAGGTTTACGATTCTTTTTCACCCATTTTTTTGTAACCGTATTTTTTATACTAGCTGCAGTAGCATACTTTCATCCTGTGCTGCAGGGAAAGGTCATTTACCAACACGATATTGTTCAGTATACGGGAATGGCGAAGGAGCAGAATGATTTCCGTAAACAAAATGATGCAGAACCCTATTGGACAAATAGTGCTTTCGGAGGAATGCCAACCTATCAATTGGGGGCCAACTACCCTCACAACTACGTAAAACAATTAGATCGCTTAATACGAACACTTCCTAGACCCGCAGATTATTTATTTCTTTATTTCCTAGGCTTTTATATTCTGCTTTGTTGTTTAAAAGTAGATTATAAGCTGGCTATAATTGGGGCACTGGCATTTGGATTCTCTACATATTTAATCATTATTCTTGGAGCTGGACACAACGCTAAAGCGCACGCAATGGGCTACCTGCCTATGGTTTTAGGAGGAATTGTTCTCGTTTTTAGAAAAAAATATCTTTGGGGATTTATCCTCACATCACTAGCCATGGCATTAGAAATTGTAGCTAACCACTATCAAATGACGTATTACTTCATGTTATTGGTTCTGGTTTTAGGTGTTGTATATCTTGTAGACGCAATCAAACGAAAAGAATTAAAGCATTATTTTACTTCCGTAGGCTTGTTAATACTAGCTGTTGGTCTTGGGGTGGCTGCCAATGCAACAGGGTTAATGGCGACTAAGGAATACGCCGATTGGAGTACAAGAGGTAAAAGTGAACTTACGTTGACTCCCAATGGAACAATAAAAGATAATACAGGAGGATTAAGTAAAGAATACATTACGCAGTGGAGTTACGGTATTTCAGAATCCTTGAATTTGTTTGTTCCTAGATTATTTGGCGGTGCAAGTCAAGAAAATTTAGGGGAAGACTCTAAGTCTTTTAATTATTTAGTTGATAAAGGTCTGCCGAGGTCTAGCGCCTTGGATTTTGTGTCTGGCGTTCCGCTTTACTGGGGTCAACAGCCAATAACATCAGGACCTGCTTACATTGGAGCAGTAATTTTCTTTTTATTCATATTAGGATTATTTCTGGTTCGTGGGAAGCATAAATGGTGGCTGCTTTTTGGATCACTACTATCACTTGTGTTATCATGGGGTAAGAATTTTAGTGTCCTCACAGATTTTATGATTGATTACTTTCCGCTGTATGATAAATTTAGGGCAGTATCATCTATACAGATCGTGCTAGAGCTTTGTATGCCAATATTAGCCATTCTTGCACTTAAGAAATTGCTGTCGTCTAAAGTTGATATAAAAGATAAATTAGGTAGCTTAAAAGTAGCTGCAGGGATTGTTTTTGGTTTGGGAGCGTTATTATTCCTATTTAAAGGAATGTTTGATTTTGTTGGCCCAACCGACGATCGTCTGCGTATGACCGGATTAGAGGAGCTCCCTGAAATGTTGAAGCTAGATAGAAAAGCGGTATACACCAGTGATTTACTACGTTCTTTAGGTTATGTTCTAGCCGCAGCAGTCTTACTTTGGTTTTTTATAAAGGATAAATTAAAATCCAACTTGGTTATTATAGCAGTAGGGGCTTTAATAGTTATGGATTTAGTAGGGGTTAACCTTAGGTATGTAAATGAGGATAGCTTCGTTTCTAAGCGAAAAATGTTACAGCCATTTCAGGCTACGGCTGCTGATAAAGAGATTTTGAATGATGACGGAATATTCCGTGTTTTTGATCAGACAGATGGTTTTGATTCTGCTAAAACAGCTTATTTTCATAAGAGTATTACCGGTTACCATGCTGCCAAGCCTGCAGGAATGCAAGATTTGTTTGAGTACCATGTGTACAATGGGAACTTGTCGGTTTTTAACATGCTTAACATTAAGTACGTTGTACAGCAAGATGATAGTGGTAATCCTTTTCCTATTGAAAACCCTAATGCAAATGGTAACGCTTGGTTTGTAAATAAACTAATACAAGTGACTTCTGCAGATGAGGAAATAAGAGCATTAGATAGTCTAGATACTAAGACTACAGCTGTAGTAAATAGTGCTAATTTTAAGAATATTAATCGTTTTGACTATCAGGTGGATTCTACAGCAACTATAGACCTTGTTTCGTATACCCCAAATTATTTGACATACACTTCTCAGAATCCCAACGCTGGTGTAGCTGTATTTTCTGAAATGTATTATCAAAATGGTTGGAACGCTTACATAGATGGTAAATTATTAGACCACTTTAAAGTAAACTATGTCTTACGAGCTTTAAAAATACCGGAAGGCAGCCATACGATTGAGTTTAAGTTTGAACCTAAAGTGGTTCAAATTGGTAGTCAGATATCATTAGCCAGTACCATTTTGTTAGGTCTTGTACTCCTTGGAGGTTTAGGTTTTTCTTTTTGGAAAGCTAGAAAAGAGGATACAGCGTAATGAAAAAAGTACTGATTATCGCATACTATTGGCCACCCGCAGGCGGTCCTGGCGTACAACGATGGTTGAAATTTGTAAAATATCTTAGAGAATTTAATGTAGAACCGGTGGTGTATGTGCCTGAAAATCCGCAATACCCCTTAGTAGATAATTCCTTTTTGAGTGAAGTGCCAGAAGGTATTACAATATATAAACAACCTATTTTTGAACCGTATAGATTTGCAAGTTTTCTTTCAAAGAAAAAGACGAAACAAATTAGTTCTGGTATTATTCAAACAAAAAATCAATCTGTAATTGAGAAACTATTGTTATGGATTCGGGGTAATTTTTTTATTCCAGATGCCCGTAAGTATTGGGTGAGACCCTCTGTTGAATATTTACATGGCATTTTAGAAAAAGAAGGTATAGAAACCATTATAACAACCGGCCCCCCGCATAGTGTACATTTAATTGGTCATTATTTAAAAGAATTTAATAAGCTCAATTGGATTGCAGATTTTAGAGACCCTTGGACTTCTATTGGGTACCATAAAAAATTGAAGCTTACAAAACTTGCAAAGAATAGGCATAAGGAACTAGAAAAGCTGGTATTAAATTCAGCTGATAAGATTGTGGTTACTAGTGAAACTACCAAAAAGGAATTCAGACAGTTGAGTAATAAGCCTATAAAGGTAATTACTAATGGTTATGATACGAGTCGCCCAGAAAATATAGCACTAGATAAGCAATTTACTATTTCTCATATTGGTTCTATGCTTAGTGGCAGGAATCCTGAGAATTTATGGCAAGTACTATCAGAACTTATAAAGGAGAATGAAAGTTTTAAACGACATATACGTTTGCAGTTCATTGGAGTACTTAGTAAAGATGTTTTCAAAAGTTTAAAAGCACACGGTTTAGAGCCCTTTCTTGATGTGGTAGGGTATGTGGGGCATGATCTTGCAATTACCTACCAACAAAAATCTCAAGTTTTGCTTTTAGCTGAAATTGATAGTGATGAAACTAAGGGTATAATTCCCGGTAAGTTATTTGAATATATGGCTTCAGGAAGACCAATTTTAGGAGTAGGACCTAGAGACTGGGAAGTTTCTAATCTTATAGCCAAAACTAAAACAGGTGCCATTTTCGAATATAACTCACATTCCGATCTTAAAAATGTACTTTTAAACTGGTTCTCTCAATATGAGAATATGGATTTAAACGTAAATTCTACACAGGTTAACAAGTATAGCAGGCGTGAACTTACGCGACAATTAGCAGAATTTATCTAATGGGTATTGTATTAAAACAATCACTGAATAACACTATGGTCACCTACGCGGGTTTTGCTATAGGTGCATTGAATACATTGTTTTTGTATACGAATTTTATGCAGGCAGATAATTACGGACTGGTACAGGTGGTGCTGTCTATAGCTGCTGTTTTAATGCCGTTTCTTGCCTTTGGAGTGCCAAACGCTCTAGTGAAATTTTACAGTAGTTTTAGTGTAGGAAAACAGCAGGAAGGTTTTTTATTTATGATGTTGTTACTTCCTTTACTATTTATAATACCAGTAGCAATACTTAGTTATGTCTCTAATGCCGCAATTGGATCACTTTTATCCAATAAAAACTCGGCAGTAGGCGGTTACGTTTGGCATATCTTCATAATTGGTATGGCTATGGCCTATTTTGAAGTATTTTATGCTTGGGCTCGTGTTCATATGAAATCTGTCTTTGGTAATTTTTTAAAAGAGATTTTTTGTAGGTTGGGGCAATCTGTTTTATTGCTTTTATTATATTTTGATGTAATAGAAATTAATTTTTTTATTAATGGTCTTGTATGCTTCTATGTAGTAAGAATGCTTGTTATGAAGTTTTATGCATACAAGTTAAAAATGCCTAAAACTCAGCTTTCATTTCCTAATAATTGGTGGAATATTGTAAAGTATAGCAGCCTAATTATTTTAGGAGGTTCTACCGCTATAGTGCTTTTAGAGGTAGATAAGGTGATGCTTAACAATTTTATGGATTTAGAAAATGTTGCCTATTATGCAGTAGCTGGTTTTATTGCTACTACCATAGCCGTGCCTGCTAGAGCCATGCATCAAATTACGTATCCATTAACTGCGAAATACTTAAATAGTAATGATAAGGTTGCTCTTAAACAGTTATATCAAAAAAGTTCTTTAACGCTGTTTATTATAGCTGGGCTTTTATTCTTGTTGATTATTTTGAATCTTAAAGACCTATACTTACTGCTACCCAAAGCGTATGCGGGAGGTTTTATGATTGTATTTTGGATTGGACTAGCTAAGGTTTATGATGCTGTTCTAGGTAATAACAATTCTATACTCTATAATTCAGATTATTATAGGTCTATTCTCTTTTTTGGAGTTTTATTAGCATTACTAGCTATTGGCTTCAATATATGGTTAATTCCTGCTTATGGAATAAAGGGTGCCGCTATTGCTAGTTTCTCAGCATTTTTCATTTATAATTCTCTTAAACTGTATTATGTAAGAACTAAGTTTAATATGTCTCCTTTTACATCAGAAACTGGTAAAGTATTTGCGTTGTTGATTGTGGTAGGTATTCTTTTCTACACGTTTACATTTTCATTTCATCCCATTTTAAATATAGTTTTAAAGAGTATGCTTATCTGTTTAATGTATATAGGTATACTTTACCGATTTAAGATTTCTGAAGATGTCTATGGGGTACTATCCAAGTTTTTAAAAAGATAATGCCTAAGGTTATAGCAACACATGAAGTGAAGACATTGGAATGTGCTGTTCGTATACAAGAATATGGTGTTGCTATTTTTCCGAGTATTAGAACTAAATCTGGTTTAAAAAAAATCATAAAGAAGGAGTTGATTTTGGTGGATGGTAAAATTGCCTCAACAGCAACGTTTATATCTGGTGGTGAACGTATTGAATTATTGGAAGCTCCCGTAGTTTTGCCGAGAAAAAGATTTATCCTTGATTTAGAGGTGCTTTTTGAAGATGATTATTTAGCGGTAGTATTTAAACCACCGGGAATACTGGTGAGTGGAAATGGGTTTAAAACAATAATGAATGCCTTAGGTCAAAACCTAGTGCCTAGCACTTGTATTGATGCTACAATCCCAGTTCCTGTGCATCGTTTAGACTATCCTACTACTGGTTTATTACTAGTAGGTAAAACAAAAAATACTATAGTACTTTTAAATAAGCTGTTTGAGCAAAAGGAAATTCGAAAAGTGTATCATGCGGTAACTATAGGCGAAATGAATAAAACCGGTACCATAGTGATACAAGTTGATGCCAAGGAATCAATTTCAGAATATGAAGTATTAAAAACGGTTTCATCCGTTAGGTTTACCCAGTTAAATCTAGTTAGACTACATCCTAAAACGGGAAGACGTCATCAACTCAGAAAACATCTCTTAGCCATAGGAAATCCTATCTTAGGCGATGCCACTTATTTCCTAGAGTCACTTAATTTAAAAGGAAAAGGAATGTATCTACATGCTAGTACACTCAAATTTAATCACCCTATTACCAACCAAAGCTTAGTAATAACAAGTGAGCTTCCTGAAAAATTTAAAAAATTATTTAATGATGCTATTTTAATCCCTCATTGAGGGTTTAATTCTCCGAGGCTTGCCGCGAAAGATATACTATAATTTCAGGCGCATTTCTCGTGCCCTTGGATCGAGGTTGTTGATTTTATTAAATCTTAAAGTAAACTAGGGAAAACAAAAAAAGTCTGGTAGTGGACATATCCACTACCAGACTAAACAACTAACCAACCTAAAAACTATCTTTACTCTGAACTCATTTCAGAGTTTACTTGTTATTGTCTTCTGCTACTTCTAGAAGCTGCTGACCTTGAAGTACTTCTTGCAGGAGCTTTCTTTACTGTTCTGCTATTTGTACTTCTACTCACAGTTGTTCTTGTAGGAGCTTTTGTTACTGTTCTAGAGCTAACACTTCTTTGTGTTCTCGCTTTGTTAGTTCTTGTATTTGCAGTTCTTTGTACAGGTTTTCTATACGTTGTACTACTTTTTGAAACTGTTGTACTCCTTGGAGTTCTAGTAACGGCTCTTTTCGTTACAGTTCTTCCTTGGTTACTGCTCACAGATCTATTGTTTCCACGTGATGTGTTAGCAGAACTTCGTTTCACTGCAGAACTTCTATTTGTTGCAACACTGTTTCTAGTAGTGTTACTTCTTTTAGCAACATTTCTATTGTTCCCACGTGATGTATTAGCCGAACTACGTTTCACTGCAGAACCTCTATTTGTTGCAACACTGTTTCTATTAGATCGTGTTGAACTATTAGAAGCAACTGTTCTATTTGATCTTAAACCATTAGCACGTTTAGCTACCCCATTGTTTCTGTTCGAATTACTTCTCTTTGCAACGTTTCTATTGCTTCTTGAAGCATTATCTCTAACCGCTACTCTTCTATCATTTCTGTACACATTAGATCGTTCTCTTCTAACCCTATTGTACCTATGCTCTCTTCCAATTTGAGCATATGCTCTTCTAAAATTATTTCTATAAGGCCTGTGCCAAGTATATCTGATTGGACTATAGAATTGTCTGTAAGGAGATGTCCATACATTACAGAAACCAATCGCAGGTCTTGCGAACCATCTGTGGAAAGGACGGTATACATATCGTCTGTTATATCTGTTTATGAAGCCATTGAAATGGCTAAATCTACCACGGTTATAAAATATGTTCATACCACCGATTCTGTTAACAAAACCATTGTTAAAATTGATATTAACACCACCTATTTGATTTACACGACCGTAAAAGTCATAAAATACAGGTACATTTTCTACTTGAAGTATTGCTCCAAAATCATCATACTGTACAAATGGATTGTAATCGTATCCAGAATTGAATGTGATTCCGACATTACCAACATTAGCGTTGACACCAACATTTAATTGGTTGTCTATAAAGAAATCAAATTCGCCATCAGGAAATACAGAGAACGTTACCCCTCCTTCAACAAAAATGAATGAGTTTCCGTATTCAAACGCATTGATGGGAGTAACCTTATGCTCTAACGTTGCGGCTTTAGTAGCTGTTGTACCGAAAAAGACCGCTGCAAAAATAAATATTAGCTTTTTCATAATTATAAGGTTTTAAATTCTGAATGTAATTATTCACATTCTCTTACTTAATACCAAACAACGTGCCAAAAAACATAACTACATAATAATCAGTTGATTATAATTATTAGATAATGTAAATCTTAATGTATTGTATCATTATTTTATTCGATAGGATATTTTTCTCCTTTTCCCCATTCGGTCCAAGAGCCATCATACAAATGAAGTTTTTGTTCCGATATTAAGTGAATTGCAAGCAGCACAATACATGCTGTTATGCCAGAACCACAGCTAAGTATAATTGGAGCATTACTTAAGTTGATTTTCTCGAATAATTGCTTTAGCTCGATTTGAGGAAGATATTTGTTATCTCTAAGGACTGATGTGTAGGGGATGTTTACAGCCGTTGGAATATGTCCTTTTCGTAAGTCTTTTCTGGGTTCAGCTATCTTTCCATTAAATCTATCACTGCTTCGGGCATCTATAATAATATAGGTTTTGTCAATTAACTGTTCTAAAATTTCAGTCGCACTTATTAACCTTTGGTATTCAAAATTTGCTTTAAAGTTGCCTAAAGAGGGAGTTGTTGCATAACTGTTGGTATAGCTGCCGTCATGTTTTAACCATTCTGGAAGTCCACCATTTAGTATAGCAACATTTTCATGTCCCATTGTTTTAAACATGTACCATGCTCTAGGGCTTGAATAAATACCTTTTGAATCATATATAATGATTAAGGATTTATTATCAATACCCAATGCTCTACATCCTTTTTCAAACCTATCTGAAGAAGGAAACGTATTTGGTACATACGCATCTGGATTAGAGAATGTTGTTTTTAGGTCAAAAAATAGGGCTCCTTTAATGATTTGGGACGTCTTACTTTTCAAATTTTCTGTTACCACAGGAATACTCGCATCAAGTAGTATCAAGTTAGGATGGTCCAAATTTTCTTTTAACCACGAAACAGATACTATTTGATTTTGACTCATAACTTCTCTTTTAAATAAGCAGCAGTGAATGATTTTTTACTTTTCGCAACTTCTTCTGGAGTT
>CALHVP010000046.1 GCA_938038975.1 uncultured Maribacter sp.
CAAGTGCTATTACCTTTTGTGCGATGGATCGCTTGTGTAACCTTGAGCGTATCAATCTATAGTAAACCTGTCTGTTAACCCCGAGCAGATCACAGGTGGAAACTAACGTTTCCTTTTGCTCTTCCTTGAAGAGGTCGATAAGTCGGGTTCATAATTTTTTCTGATATCGATCTTGTATTCCTTTTCTGCCAGATCTACGAGCATATCGAATATAATCGATTTTTTATCGGCACGTTCGGCAAGATGTTCCGCTCTGGCCTTCTGTTTTTCCAGCAGTCTTACTTTTGCCTCCAGTTCCAGGATTCTTTGTTCGGGTGTTTTGGACATTGTTTTCGGAGTTTGGCTCTCCCAATCAAAAGTACCATATTTCCGCAACCATTTTGTTACCGTTGAGTCGCCCTGAATGCCATATTTAAGCTTTGCCTGAGATTTAGTTAATAGGCCCTACTCGACTTCTTCCACTAATTGAAGCTTAAAAGAGAGAGAATAGTCTTTTTGGGTACGCTTTACACAACCCGTGTTCTTTGATGTTTTCATTACACTATCAATTTAGTGTATCGCTATTTCAGGACTAGACAATACTTTATTTAAAAACCGCTTTTGGAAATTCCAAAAGCGGTTTTTTTTATATTTGAACAAAGCTCATTTATTGAAAAATAAGAAACTCTTCTTTTTTCTCCTACTTTGTTCGATAGCCACTACGTTTGGACAAGATGCTTCTAATTCAAAATCGATAGTAAGTCTTAAATACGAAGATTACTTTAAACTAGATAGACAAAAAATACATCTACACCTAAACAAAGTAAAATTCGCAGCGGGTGAACATATTTGGTTTAGCGTCTATGTATTTAATAGAAAGAAAAATATACTTGCTAGACAATCACAATATGTATACATAGACCTTCTAAATAGTTCAGGAGAAATAGTAGAAAATAAAACCATTCTCTACGCAAACGGGATTGGGCATAGTGATTTCTTCTTAAAAACAGAACTTAGCTCTGGCGCCTACTATTTACGAGGATATACTCAAGAAATGAATAATTTTATTGAAGACGAATCATCTGTTTTCAAATTTGAAGTTCTAAATTTTGAATCGGCTCAAGTATTAGTTTCAGAAACCAAACTAGAACATATAAATATTAAAATAGAACCTGAAGGAGGTGGTTTCGTTCAAAATATTTTTAGCTCCGCAGCAATTCGCTTCTCCAATAATCAAGGATCACCAGTAATACCGGACTCTGTTCTTTTAACAAAATCAGATAATAGAAATCAATCTGTTATTAAGGTAGATTCGTTAGGTATTGGACTGTTTTCATTTATTCCAAAGAAAAATACTAAGTATAGCATCAGTGCTTTTATCAACACTAAAAAATACACAAAAAAAGTACCTGAAGCTAAGTCAACAGGTTACAGCTTGGCAGTAGATAATGACTATTCCAAAAAGAAGATTCTTGTTACGGTGAATTCCAACGAAAAAACCCAAATTAAAAACCTCAGCCTTTATATACATAAAGATGGTAACATCAATAGCATTCCTTTGGGTAACAAGCCTAAGCATGAAATGGTTATACCATACAAATTTCTTTTTTCTGGAATTAATACCATTACAATATTTGAAAATGATTCAGTACCCATAGCAGAAAGACTTGTCTTTATTCCACCGAGTATAACTAAAATAACACCGAGTCTTTTAAACCAAAAAGCTGATAATGACTCCTTAACGCTACTTATCAAGACCTTGGAACCCAACCAGAAATTAAATAATCTTAGTCTATCAATTACACCCAAAAGTAAGTTTCCAATACAGACAACCAGTACTATTCAAAAATCATTTTTCGTTACTAACGTATCCGCTGAAATATCAGAATTACTAAATAGCCTTCATTTTCTTGAGAAAGAATCAGCCAGATATGAATTAGATAAGATTTTAATCTTAAGTGGTCAAGGTAAGTATCGTTGGAAAAATATCTTAAATAGAAAAATAGAAAACACCACTAACTATACATCAAAAATTGATGGGTATGTTAATCTATTTGGAGCAAAAAACGATTCATTATCAATTTTACTGTATTCTAAAGAAAATGGACTCTTTGAACAAACTGAATTAGAAAAAGACCTCACATTTCAATTTAATAAACTTGCATTAGCAAAAGACAGTAAATTCACTTTAACGATTATAAATAGAAAAGGTAAACCCGTTTATGGAAATTTCTTTTTTGTAGAAAAACCAATAGCAAAGCCCTACAACAAATCGTTTGAATCTAAACAAGATACATTGACTACCATAGAAACAAGAAAAACCCTCTTTAACAATGTACAAATATTAGATGAAGCTATCGTAAAAGGAAATAGACTTAAAAGGCAAGAATTATTGAGAGGTGGCCAGTTTTATGGTCGTAAAGTAGATAGTACTTTTAATGGATTAACCACGCTTGGTTCCTTTATGAAAACTAAATTCCTTACAAACACCTATGTTCCAAATGACTATCCAGACCCAAGGCGAGCGGGAACTATCCAACTATCCAGAATCAATGAATTAAGTTTTCCAAGTGTAGTTTTCGATGGAGTTTTTAGTTCCTATGCAATGATTTATGCTGGTGTTCTAATCGAAGATTTAGATGAAATTTACTACCGTAAATCTAGTAGAACTGACCCAGGACTATTTATAGTTTTCAGCAAAGCATCCTTTAAAAATCCCGTATTAGCAGCGCGTGAAAAAAACAGCAAAGATTTTCTAGTAAAAAATGGCTATCACCTGTCGCAACCTTTTACAAGGCCTACCTACTATAATATTAATGGGCAGGAATTTCAGAACTATGGAATAATCTCCTGGCATCCTAATTTACAAGCCAGTACTAAAGGCATTGTATCTATCAAAATACCTATTGACTATAAGGGTAAAATGAAGGTAAGAGCTCAAGGTTTCAACCATGATAATTTTTATATTTCTCATGAATTTATTATTGACCCCCTTAGCAACACACCAAAGGAATAAGCAACCTTCCGCTACTAAAAAATAAAAGCTTTTATAAATCGCATAATAGCTAATAATTGTTGTTAGTGGTTTCTAGTGAGTTTTCGGTCTATAAGTTTTTTATACCACTTATTATTTCTGTAGCTTTTGGTTATACCTAAAACAACTGAGTAGCGAGAATCATTAAAACTACCATATGAGAAACTCACGATTATATTTTTCATTTTTCATAGCAATTCTAGTCATTAGTGTATTGGTTTCATTTAATATTCCAGAGCATAAAAACGATAGTCCAATTGTGGTCATGGGATATTATGTGCCGGAAAAATCATACCAACCTGAACAACTCCCACTTAATCAACTAACTCATATTATATTTTCTTTCACCAATGTCATTGATGGGAAAATGAAATTTAGGGATGAAAAAACAGGTGAAAAACTAAAACAATTAGTTGCACAACGTAAGAAACACCCGCACTTAAAAGTAATGATTGCTTGCGGAGGATGGGGCGCTGACGGGTTTTCAGATATGGCTTATACCAAAGAAAATCGAGATAAATTCGTTAAAAGTGTTGTTGATTTTAATACTAAATATGAATTAGACGGACTAGACATGGATTGGGAATATCCAGCAATTCCTGCAGCGAGCACAGGAGCAAGACCAGAAGACAAGAAGAATTTTACGCTGTTAATGAAAGAACTAAGGAAGGCACTAAACACTTTGAAAAGACAACAAGTATTAACTTTTGCATCAGCTGGCTGGAAACGGTATTATGACAACATAGAACTTAAAGAAGTTATGCTATATGCAGACTTTATGAATGTAATGACTTATGATCAAGTAGGTGGAAATGCCAGGTATACAGGCCATCATACAGCTCTAGGACGTATTGAAGATAAAGACATAAAGGGACTACCCGCTTGGGATTATGTAAAAGACCGTAGAGAGGCGGTAAAAAAGCGTGGCACCAATTATGACCCAAGGTCCGTTGAAAGAATAATAGATTTTTGCATTGAAAATGGAGTACATCCAAAGCAACTAGTTATTGGTGCTGCATTTTATGGTAGAGCATGGAAAGGTGTTCCACCAGAAAACAATGGCCTTTACCAACCAAATACAGGGTCGTACATAGGATGGAGCGGGTACTCTCAGATTCGCAAGGAGTTTGAACCAAATGTTGACTACATAAGGTATTGGGACCCTATTGCAAAAGCTCCCTATTTATACAGTGCAAAGGATAGTATATTCATTAGCTATGATGATACAGTTTCTGTTCGGTTAAAAACAGCATATGCATTGAAAAAAAAACTTGGAGGTATTATGTTTTGGCAGCTTGGAAACGATACTAAAGATGAAGATAGCCTACTAAAATCAATGCACGAGGCATCCCTTAAAAACTAATTGTTTAAAAAAATTCTACTCATGAGATATAGTGTATTTATTGGAATACTAACCTTCTTATTTACTTCTTGTTCTAATAACAATATTATTTTAACTAAGGACGGGACATCTGCTTATGAAATAGTCTATTTAAGTGCTGCAAACGAAACAGAGTATAAAGCAGCAACTACCTTACAAGAGTATATTTTAGAAATAAGTGGAGCCAAATTACCTTTAGTAGACGAAAATTCTCAAACAGCAGATACCCCAAAAATTTATATAGGGAACATAAAGGATATTAGTCTAGACCAACAAGAAATCAGCATAAAGACAGAAGGCAAGTATATCTATATTTCAGGAGGTTCAGATGAGGCTACTTCAAATGCCGTATTCGTATTTTTAGAAGACTATCTTGGTTGTAAATGGTACGCACCAAATGTGGAATCTATACCAAATACGACATCAATTGCTTTAAACACTATCGATTATAATTATACACCAGATATTGTTACGTGTACCGTTCATTCTAGACTTTTCTATGAAAACGAAAAATTTGCTAAAAGACATAAGGTAACTACCGAGGCATTCCCATATTACGCTCCAGAGGCAAAAGTTCACACCTTTCACCGTTTTATGCCAGAGGAAGTATTTTACAAATCTCATCCAGAATATTATGCTTTGCGAGGCGATAAAAGATTGCCCACACAATTATGTTTGACAAACCCTACTGTATTAAAAATTGTTACCGATTCTGTTTCGGCACTATTCAAAAGAAATCCGGAGGCATCTGTAGTTTCCGTAAGTCAAGATGACAATCAGCAATACTGCCAATGTGAAAATTGCAATTCCATTGACACAGAGGAAGGAAGTCCGTCTGGGACCATGATTTATTTTGTAAACAAAGTTGCCGAAGCTTTCCCAGATAAGACTATATCTACCCTTGCGTACCAGCACACCAGGAAACCACCTAAAACAGCTCCTTCGGAAAATGTATTAATTACCCTATGTAGTATTGAATGTGATAGAAGTGGACCGATAGCTGAAAAATGTACAGATTTTGCGGATGACTTATCAGGGTGGAGTGCCCTTACTGATAACATTAGAATTTGGGATTACACTACACAGTTTACTAATTTTTTAGCTCCATTCCCTAACATACATACCTTACAACCTAATATTAAATTATTTAGAGATAATAATGCCAAATGGGTATTTGAACAACATAGTAGTCAACCCAGCGAACTATTTGAACTAAGGTCTTACATAACAGCTAAACTACTTTGGAATCCTGACCAAGACTTTGACACCTTACTCACCGAATTCACAAATGGGTATTATGAAGAGGCTGGTCCATTTATAAAACAATATGTAGATCTCATACATTCAAAAATTCAAGAAGACGAAGATTTCTTTTTGTTTTTATACGGAGACCCTTCGGAAGCTTTCACCTCTTACTTAAATCCAGAACTACTTCAAACATACACCCAGCTGTTTAATGACGCCGAAAAAGTAATATCTGAGAAACCAGAGCTTATAAATCGAGTAAAAATGGCAAGAATGGGAATTGACTTTGCAGTATTAGAAGCTAGTAGAAAAAATATTACCTCTGAGTTTAGTTTAACAACTACGAATGAAAACGGAACTCAAATTACCAATCCTGCAGTAGCCCTTTTATTAGATAATTTCACAAATACAGCTAAAGAGAATAACATTACATTAATGAATGAAATGGGATTCACAGTTATTGAGTACGGAGCCAACTACGTATCCGCTTTAGAAACAGCTAAGAGAAACAATAAAGCCAAAGGAAAAAATGTAGTTTCCCTAACCGCTCCCAAAAAATATGCAAACGAAAATCCAATGGTATTAACCGATGGTGCTTTAGGTGGGAGTAGTTTTTATGCCAATTGGCTTGGTTACGAAGGCAATGATTTGGACGTTGTGGTAGATTTAGGAGAAACTCAAGCTATAAACACCATATCTATGGCCTTTTTACAGGTTACCAATCATGTTGTATTCTTTCCTAGTAGTGTGCACTATTTTGGATCAATAGATAATAAGAAATTTACTTCTTTAGGAGTTATTAATAATCCAAAACCACTAGTCAAAACCAGTAAGGTTAACGACATACATTATTTTGATCTTAAAATGAATCCACAAAAATATAGATATATTAAAGTAATTGCAAAAAACACTGGAACACCTTACTGGCATCATGCAGCTGGTTTACCATCTTGGATTTTTACCGATGAGATTATCATTGACTAAAAAGACTAGGTTTTTGGATGATTAGCTATTATGGCTTAGCGTAAAAAAAACCACACTGAAATGTTCAGTGCGGTTTTTTTAAGTTTATAATTTTTATGAAAATCTAATTATGCTTACCACTATCATCCGAATTATCCTCGCGATATTTACAGCATGGATGAACACCACCATAGGCTTCATCAGTTGCTTTAAGCTCCTTTGTATCATGACCTACAGCAACTAGCGCAGTCTTCACCTTCATTGGGTCTGTTTTACGCTCATCTATGATTAAAGACAACTCATGTGAAGGTATATCCCACATAGCAAATTTAACCCCTTTAACACCCAAAGCTGCCTTTTCTATGCGTGTCTTACACATATCACATTTACCATCTACCTCCATGGTTAACTTCTTATTCTTTTCTTGGGCGAAGCTAGTCATTGTAAAAAATCCTAACATCAATAACAAAACAACTCTTTTCATAATTTCCTATATTTTATATCTAAATCCTAAGTAAAACATTCTACCCATAATTGGTGCGAATACTATACTTGTATCAAAATTCTCGCCAAAAGGGTTATCCGCACCCAAAACTGGGTTAGATTGTCTAAAATTAGTCAAATTTTCACCACCAAGGTAGATTTCAAATGTTGAGGAAAACACTTTAGTAGCTTGGGCATTCATTAAACTATACCCCTCAGCAGTATCTCCTAATCTTAATTGAGGTGGGTTTTCATTAGTATTAGGTAATCGCTGCTCTCCTAAGGCATGTACCGTATAATCAAACTTCCATTGTGCTCCATTTTCTTTGGGACTAGTTTCATAACCCACATTAGCAAAAAATCGATTTTGAGCCTGCAAGGGTTTTTGGAAAGTTCCGTTTCTATAATCTGTCTGCACATCATAATATTTATATGCCAATCGTACATCTATATTCTTTAGAATCTCGTGATTCACCTCTACTTGAAAACTATCAGCAAAACTTTTACCATCTAAATTATAAAATGAAATAGCTCTAGGGTTTTCCCAATCTACCACTACTTGGTTTACAAAATCGGTCTTATAGTAATCTAATGTGATATTCCCTTTCCTATTTAAAAATAAGAAACCTTGTAAGAAGCTAACTCCGTAATTCCAAGCATCCTCAGGATCAAGCCCATACACACTGCCTTCTGTATCTAGTATTTGAATTTGTCTAGCAGACCCAAATAACTGCTGATTCTCTGCGAAAATATTGGCCGCTCTCCTACCCCTTCCTATCGAAGCTCGCAAACTTCCTAGCTCCCAAGGCGTGTAACGAACATGTAATCTTGGTGTTATAAAAGTTCCTAAACGGTTATGCGTATCTGCTCGAAGACCTGCCGTAAGGCTAAGCTTTTCCATATTCTCATAACTATACTCAAAAAAGGCACCTGCTGATACATCATCCCTACTAAAATCTTGAGTATTTACCAATTCGTCGTAGGTATCGTAAGCAAAGGTAAGTCCTGTCTTAAATTTGCTACGGGTATCTCCTATAATCGAGTTAAAAATAAGGTTGGAGTAGACACTATTATGATTTATATCATACCTATTAAACCCATAATAGGATTCCTGTTTATGATTGCTATAAGATGCCTGAAAACCAAAACTCTGAAAAGGAAGTTCAGGAAAAACATAACCTAATTTAACAGAAGAGTCAAACCTTCTAGTATCTATTTCACTTCCCCATCCTTCGGCCTCGCTTTGTGTTTGATAAGCAGCGTCATCTAATGTTCCATTTTCATTAGCTGTTCTCAGTCTAAGCCAATTATCAGTGTTAAACCCGATTTGACCCACTTGTTTTTCATCGTTCAAAAAACGAAAATTAATAAAGCTTACCCAACCTGTTTCTGGGTTTTGATACTGCCAGCGGTTCATGATATTTACCTGTTCTGCCAAAGGAGCATCTAGAAAATCATCGTTATTTCTATCTTCTTCTTGTGCTCGCACATTTCCGTGGATATACAAACCAGTACTCCACTTGTCCGACAGGTTATGGTTGATGTGCGTATTGAGTTCCAACCGTCCGTTTTGATTGGCATACCCGTTTACAAAAAGTCGTTTATCCGTCAGCGGTTTCACCAGTTCCGTATTTATCTGTCCAGATATACTTTCATAACCGTTTACCACACTACCGGCACCTTTCGTAATTTGAATACTCTCTACCCATGTGCCTGGGGTAAATGTGAGTCCATATGCCTGTGATGCGCCACGTACCATAGGAATATTCTCTTGTGTAATTAACAAGTACGGGCTCGTAAGACCTAACATTTGAATTTGCTTGGTTCCCGTTAATGCGTCCGAAAAATTAACGTCAATAGCAGGATTGGTCTCAAAACTCTCAGATAGATTGCAACAGGCTGCCTTCAAGAGTTCTGCACTATTCACGGTAATCACATTTTGAGCGCTGAAATATGTTTTCTCAACCGCATCTCGTTTTTGTTGCACAACTACCTCATCTAATTCATTGGAAGGCCTTAAAAAGTGGTTTATCTTTTTAGGAGCAGTAATCGTTAACGTATCGGTTTTAAAACCCACATAACTGATTACCAATTTATCAAACTCTTGGAAATAGGGAATACTAAAAAAGCCTTCATCATTGGTAATGGTACCTGTTTGCGAGTTCAACCAATACACATTGGCTCCCGGCAAGGTCATATTCCTGTTGCCGTTGCGCTCCATCACAATACCTTCTACCTTATTTTGGGAAAAAGTAAAAAAGGGTAATAAAATAAACAATAAGTAACTAAAAAATTCGAACCTCTTCAACGTCCAATGAGTTCCATTCATTATCATTATATTTTGGTAAATTCTACTTACCAACTGTTCCTATTACTGACCCACAAGTTAACATTGCTTCTCCGTAATAAGGATTTTCTATTTCCTTGCTTTCACTAAGCCACAATGCGCCTTTGTTACGGTTTGCCATAGGACATTTCTGAATATAGAAAGGTTGATTCAAAGCACCCATATTCATAGTAAATTGAACAATATTTTCATTCAAAACTACAAAATTAGTGCGTTGATTTTCTAAATCATTATCTTTTAAAATAGCGTTAAGGGCTTCATCAATATTAAAAATTTGTTCTTTTTGAGCATCTGACAAACTAGAAGTTATAATTTTCTCTAAGTGTTTTAACATAATGCTCGTAGTGTTTTTCACTTTTTCAATATCAGATTTAACAAAGGCATCCTTTAATTGTAGATAAGAATTTAATACTAAAAGGAACTTTTCTTGAACTGGCTTTGATAATTCCGTAGTTGTTCCATTTAATTTTTCTCCCCCCTTCATTTGCATGCCCAAATGTCCTTCATGACCCGTCATTGTTTTACCACCAGATTTATTCATCATGGACTTCTTTCCCTGTAACTGTGCCGCAGCGTCAACTGAAAAAGCACCCTTAGTTACAATTTCGTCTCCATTTTTTAAACCTGCTATAATTGTGAAACTATCGCCATTACGGACACCAATGGTTACCTCTCGCATTTCAAAAATAGCATCATTTGTACTAGTCTTTATATATACTAACGAGCGTTCTCCTGTCCACAAAACAGCAGTTGCAGGAACATTTAATGATTCTTCCAAATACTGCCTTGCACCTTTTATCTTACCTGTCACAAACATTCCTGGCTTGAACAAATTTTCTTTGTTACTTAAGGTTGTTCGAACCTTAACCGTTCTAGTATTATTATCAAGAACAGGGTTAATAAATGAAATGACTGCCTCAAATTCCTTATTAGGATATGCGTTTGTTATAACCTTGATTTTTTGCCCTTTTTTAAACTGAGAAATTTGATTTTCATACGCATCAAATTCAGCCCAAACAGAATTAAGATTACTTACTTTCAAAATAGGTTGCCCTTGTTTTAAATAGTCACCTTCTGACGCCATTACTATTGCCACCGTTCCCGAAACTGTGGCATATATTGGAAATTTTTCACCTACTTTTCCTGAAGATTCAATATTGTTTATTTGACTTTCAGAAAGCTTCCATAATTTCAATTTATTACGGACTGCATTGTATAAAGCTGGTTGCGATTCTTTTAATGATGCAGCCGTAATTAACTCCTGTTGTGCAGCTACAAGGTTGGGCGAATAAATAGTGGCTAATAATTGCCCCTTATTTACTTTTTGCCCCTCATAACTAACATTCAATCGCTCCAAGCGACCCTCAAAATAACTGGCTTGAACAGCATTATTTTCTTCGTTTTCAGCAATCTTTCCTGAGAGTGAAATCATTCCGTCATCATCAGAAGCTGCAAAGCTCCCCACAATACTGGTCTGTATATTAGCCAATGCCATCGCATTTTCGGTCATTTTAATTTCGTTAGCTGCAAGACCTTCTGCACTAGTTTCCGCAGGAATTAAATCCATACCACAAATAGGACAATCACCGGGTTCAGAATTCATAATTTGTGGGTGCATCGAACACGTCCATATTTCATTCGTTGAAGCCTCAGAATGGTCATGACCTTCCGTTATTTTTTGATTAGTTGAATCTGAATTATTACCAAATATTAAGTAACCTGCTAGTAGTCCAATTATTACTGCAATACCGAGATATAAGATGTTTTTTTTCATAACTAGCTAATTGATTTTGTTTTAAGTCTAAGCGCGTTTGCAATTACCGAAACAGAACTAAAACTCATTGCTAATGCAGCAATCATTGGTGACAGGAGAATTCCGAAAAATGGAAACAAAACCCCCGCTGCTATTGGCACTCCAAGTGTGTTATATATCAAAGCAAAAAATAGATTTTGCTTAATATTACGCATTACTTTATGGCTTAAATTTCTTGCTTTTACAATACCGTGTAAATCTCCTTTTACTAGGGTAATCATCGCACTCTCAATAGCGACATCGGTTCCTGTACCCATTGCAATACCCACATCACTTTTTGCCAATGCTGGAGCATCGTTAATTCCGTCACCTGCCATTGCTACGATGTGTCCCTGTTCTTGTAGTTTTTTAACTTCTTCCAGTTTATTTTCGGGTAACATTCCAGCTTTAAAACTTACAAGATTAAGTTCACTTGCTACCGCTTGTGCTGTGTCGTAATTATCGCCTGTAAGCATTATTACAGATATACCTTTATCCTGTAGTTCTTTGATTGCTTTGACACTAGTAGGTTTAATTTTATCGCCTATAACTACATATCCAGAAACTTCGCCATCTATAGCTAAATAGGAAACCGTTTTTCCTTGTTTTTGAAATGATTGTGCTTCGGCTTCCATTTCTGATGAAATCGTTGCATTGGCATATTCCATCATTTTAGCATTTCCTAAGTCAAGCTTTTTGCCTTCGACTGTTCCTTCTACACCCTTTCCTGTTACGGCAGTAAAATTGTCAGTTTTTGATAGTTCAATTTTCTGTTCTTTACCATATTTAACGGTAGCTTCGGCCAAAGGATGTTCGCTAGAACTATTCAAAGATGCTATAAAGTGTGTGATTTCACTTTCGCTAAAGTTCGGTACAAAAGATGCTATTTTTTCTACTGTAGGTTTTCCTTCGGTTATCGTTCCTGTCTTATCAACTATCAAGGTATCTACCTTGTCCATTTTCTCTAAGGCTTCGGCATTTTTAATCAACACTCCATTTTGAGCTCCTTTACCGACACCAACCATGACGGACATAGGTGTTGCTAGTCCTAAAGCACAGGGGCAAGCAATAATCAATACAGCAATAGCATTAACTAGCGCATATACATAAGCTGGTTCTGGACCCCAAATTGCCCAGACTGCAAAAGTGACTAGGGAAATGATAACCACC
>CALHVP010000047.1 GCA_938038975.1 uncultured Maribacter sp.
TCAATCAGGCTTATCAGGCTCTCAACGAATTATTAGGCACGTGTTGCGAATCGGTTTCTCTTTACTTTGGGCCGCATTGGCGTTTGTCGATAAAATCATAAAGCTCCAAGGCACTACAATTGAAGACATGCCCTATATAGCCATTTTTCCAGCCATTCTAATACTACTAACCACGATTTATTGGATAGTTAAAATACTGTTTTTATCGAACAAAAAATTCGCAAAATACTAAACATGACACCCCCCTACTTTTGAGGGGTAATGAATGAATTTACTAGTCACCTTCTAGAATAAATAAAGTGCAATCAGCATTTTCAGTTCGTATAGGTTTTACAGGTGCGTACTCATCTGAGTCTACAAAGGCTCGCGCACTTTTACTATCAGGAAATTCTATAATCACTACGCGTGTTGGCGTCCATAGGGTATCTTCAATCACATCAAGAGCCCCACCTCTAGCACGATAAACACCGCCGTATTTTTCAGCAATGGGTTTCGCTAGCATTTTGTATTTATCATACATTGCAGGATCTTTGATTTGCGTATCGACTATTAGAAAAGCACTCATGGAAAACTCCTAAAACTAAAAAAATGGTTTTTAAGGAACCTCTAATCACGTCAAATAATTTTAAGCTGGTTAAAAGCACCTGTAATTCCTCCGAGCATCGCCGCAATAGAATAACTATTACGACTCACTTCGTGAAACTTACAGATACTTTTTATGTACTTAAATTTTATCGACTTAATCAGAGATCTCTTAAAGAATAGTCGAATGGCTTAGATAAGCACGATAATTTGTGAAACAAGACACCCCGGCACTTTATGGTGAATTGTTTGCAGGACGCCCTCCACCTTTATGATTGATAATTTTTTCTTTAGATTTTGTCAGAGCACAGTAAAGGGAAATGATCAAAACACCTAGTAATGGCAAAGCTAAAGCTACTCTTTCTGAAAGTGACAGTAGCATAAGAAGAAGCGAAAGAAGACTCAGAATAGCAATCAAAATAGCGGTCCATTTTTTATGCTTGAGTAACTGCCTTAAAATCAACCCCCAAATAATGAGTAATATGCTATTGATTATAAGAGCTATAGAAAAGAACCAATGCATCATAGGTGACAGCTTACTGATACCCGCAACAGCGCCACTAAAAAGATATAACACAGGTCCGAATAAGCCGCATCCTTTACAATATTCTAATGACTGACCTGCGCTTCCTATAGTTTTGGGTTTGTCTAAAACAAACTGTATAAAGGTAAATTCACTGAACAAAAGAAACGCAAGTACACCAAAAGCAAATAGCTTCAAAAGCAACCAATACCAAGGGGTAAAAAATGATTTTTTATATGCGCTCATTTTCTTATGATGCCTTATTTTGGCATAATTAGTGAATCAATATTGTTTACATATATATATAGATAAACGCTTAACAATTAGAAAGACATCCCTTCGCTTTTTGAGTGCTTTTTAATACTCAATCGAGTCTGACTTTCTATTATTTTGGCTTCCTGAACTTTGGCATCCTGAATATTACCTTCGTGCTCTTAGCTTAGTTAATTTATGTGTTTTCTGATCAT
Organism: uncultured Maribacter sp.; assembly: GCA_938038975.1. Taxonomy (GTDB): domain Bacteria; phylum Bacteroidota; class Bacteroidia; order Flavobacteriales; family Flavobacteriaceae; genus Maribacter. The sequence goes on from CALHVP010000047.1 coordinate 1,573, forward strand.
ATTATTATTCAAACCTATATCAATTTATTTTGATTAAGATGAGCATTATTTTTATCCTCTTTTTTATAAAAAAATTGTAACTTTTAAAACAATAAAAATGTCTAAGTTGTAAGTAATCACAAGAGTGTTTACTTAATTGGTCGAATTCGACCGGTTACTTTGTTTACATTAATAATTAAATTTTTTAGGATAAAAAAATGAACAAAAAAACATTATTGGCTAGTACTCTATTAGTTGCTATGAGCTCCTTTGTTACAACAACTAGCTTCGCAACATCACATGATAAAATGACAGAAGAAGTTGAATGTTTAACACAAGAAGAATTAGCAGGAATGACAGAAGATGAAAAAGCAGAACAATCTTTACCTCTCTGTGAAGTAATGGAAAGTGAAGAAGAACCTAAAGCTGAGTAATTCATTTAAATTTTATAATTATAGTCAGTTAAACTGATTAAGAAATGCCTACATTTTGTAGGCATTTTTTGTTTAATGAAGTTTAAAAGACACCCCAGCACTTTATGGTGAATTGTTTGGAGGACCCCCCCTACTTTTGGCACTTTTATATTTTACTCTGATCTCAATTATTCTTTATATGTCTCTAGTTGTCTCGGCTACACTCGCAGCCCGAGATGTCACCTGTAACGCCATCTTTTGTGCTTTGTCAGTGAGTTTTGAGTTTTCATCTCGCTTTGGTCTCAGCAGCACTAAAACTATGAAAAGAAGAACTATGATAGTAGGGTATATTCCATAGTTCTTCTTTTCAATTAGTTACGTGTAATATGTAGCATAATTATATTTTTAACTGTTTTCGATTCTTAAATTACACCCCCCACCTTTTTGGCACTTTTTCTGATTAAAGGATATTCAAACTAGCACATGGAGATTAAATGTAATGCAGGCTGATTTAATAACTCAAGTAGTACTTCCGCTTGCGATATTTCTTATTATGTTTGGAATAGGAATATCTTTAAGGGCTTCTGATTTCAAAGAAATATTTAAAAGACCAAAAACGCTGGCTATTGGCTTAATAGGTCAAATGGTTTTGTTACCGATTTTGGCTCTTATTATTACGGTTGTATTAAAATTACCGCCGGAAATAGCAGTAGGCATGATAATTATCGCCTTGGTTCCAGGTGGAACTACTTCCAACATGTTTACCTATCTCTATCGAGGTGATGTCTCACTCTCAATCAGCTTAACTGTTTTAGCTAGTTTAATAACACCCTTTACCATTCCATTATTTACTGCACTTAGCATCAGT
>CALHVP010000048.1 GCA_938038975.1 uncultured Maribacter sp.
GAAACATCATCTAACTTTAAAGCTTCTCCACTACATAAAACACGTTGTAATGAAACACAGTCTCCTAAAGAAATTTCATTTAAAAAAGCGCGTAACATTGAAGGTACAAAGTGAATCGTAGTAATTCCTTCTGTATCTATAAGTTCTTTTAAATAACGTGCATCTTTATGTCCTCCTGGTTTTGCTAAAACCAAAGTTGCTCCACATTGATGTGGCCAAAATAATTCCCAAACAGAAACATCAAAACTAAAAGAGGTTTTTTGTAAAACAACATCTTCTGTAGTTAACTCATATTCTGATTGTGCCCATAACAATCGGTTTACCACTCCCTCATGCTCAATCATCACTCCTTTTGGTTTCCCTGTACTTCCTGAAGTATAAATTACATACGCTAATTGTGAAGGGCTACATAAGTTTAGTAAGTTTTCATTCGATTCTTTTTCTATACTACTCCAATCAGAATCCAAAAGAACTGTCTCTAAACCTTCTATAGAATTGAATTGCAACATACTATTAGAGGTGCTCACCAACAATTTAATTTCTGCATTCTCTATAATATAAGAGATACGATCATCTGGATATTCTGGATCTATAGGAACATATGCTCCTCCTGATTTTAAAACACCTAATATTCCTATTAGCATATTCATAGAACGGTCTAATCCTATTGCTACCAAGTCTTCTGGTTCTACACCATTGTTTACTAAATAATGTGCCAGCTGGTTTGCCTTCGAATTCAACTCCTTATACGTCAATTTAGTTTCTTCGAAAACAACCGCTACTTTATCTGGTGTTTTTAAAACCTGAGCTTCAAATAAATCTACTAAGGTTTTATCTTTTGGATACGCTACTTCTGTGGTATTAAAAACTTCTACTAAGGTTTTTTTCTCTTCTTTTGGAACAATAGATAGATCACAAACCTTAACATCTTCTTGAGATAAATGTCCTATAATTTCATGCAAGGCTCCTTCAACATAGGATAAAATACGCTCTGGAACTAATTTTTTTTCAACTTGTGTTGTTAATGAAAAACCGTGTGATGTACCTAAATAATCTACATTTAAACTAAAAGGGTAATTAGTACGTTCTTTTCCTACTAAAAAATCAAGATCTTCTAAAACTTCTGACTCTCCTTCTTCTTCCTCTAACTTTTCTTCTGAATGTCTATAATTTAAGATTCCACTAAATAATGGAAATTGTCTACCTACTCCGCTCCAACCTTGAACATCTGTTAAAGAAGTCTGCTCATAAGGTAAAATACCTGTTAATTCTTCTTGTATATTCTTTAAATACTCTGAAACATTTTTATTTAAATTACACACCAGTGGTAAGGTATTAATAAATAAACCCAATGATCGTTCTGCTCCTAAAACTCCTTGTAAACGACCTGATAAAACGGTACCAAATACTACTTGCTCTTTTTGTCCACTACAAACTCCTACAACTAAACCAAAAGCTGCATGAAAAATAGTAGCCGGACTCATTTGTAAGTCCGTGGAAATTTCAAAAATCTTATCAGAAAGTTCCTTCTTTAAAATTATTGAAGCCTCTTTAACTTCAACTCCATCTCCTTGAACATCTTGTAATCCATAAGGTAAAGTAGGTTCTTCTATCGATTCAAAACGAGATTTAAAATACCCTTCACTATCATTAATAGATTGTTGATGTAAAGTATGACCTATAAAATTCCTGTATAAAACTGGCGCTTCTAAATCCTCTTTTTTACCTTCTAAATAAAGAGAGACTTCTTCTATAATTCTTTCTAAACCTACATGGTCTAAAATGATATGATGCTGATTTAATATTAGATAAGATCTTCCCTCTTCAGCATCTTCAACTGTTTTTAATTGTAATAATGGTGCCTGTGATACATCCATCCAATGGGTGCCTTCTACTATTTCCTCCAGTTCTTCTTTTACTGATTTATTTCCTTCTAATACTAATTCTTCAATTACAAGAGAAGCTTCTCGTTGTACTACCTGAACTGCATGAGGTAAATTAGCACTTAAAATACACGTTCTAAGCACATCATGACGATCTATAATAAATGATAGTGCCCCTATAAACTCATCACGCTTTTCTAAACTTGAAAAACTAAAAACACTTGGTAAAATATATACATCTGATTTATTTTCTTCTCCACTACTCATTAAATGATGAAAATACATCCCTTCTTGTAAGGGAGCTAGCGGATACATATCTTGAATATTTCCTGCTCCTCCTGGAATCATATCCATGATTACATCCAAAGACTCTTGCTCTAAAGCTACCAAAGGAACCATATCTGGTGTAATATATGAGCATCCTGCTTCAATACCGTTTGCTGGAACACGATAAATATCTGCTCCTCCTTTTAGTTTTGATGCTAATTCTTCAATCGTAGGGTTAGAAAAAACATCTTTTACCTCTGCTTTTAAATCTTGTTTCTGTAACTCTGATAACAATTTTATAATGAGTAAAGAATGTCCTCCTAATTCGAAAAAATTATCCTTTATACCTATCCTTTCTATATCTAAAAGTTCTTGCCATATTGTAACTAATTGCTCTTCTTTCTTATTTGTTGGAGCAACATAAACAACTGTAGATACGTTTTCAATGTTAGGAGTAGGCAATCTCTTTCGATCTATCTTTCCATTATTTGTTAAAGGAATTGTTTCCAATTCAACCCAAATACGAGGTACCATATAATCTGGTAAACTTTCTCTTAAAAAATCCTCTAGCTTTTCTCTTTCTAAATCATTTTCTGTAACAACATAACCTACCAATCGTTTATTCCCTTTACTATCCTCTTTTACTAAAACACAACAATTAGATATAAGATCTGAATTAAAAAGTACGTTTTCTATTTCTCCTAACTCTATTCGATATCCTCTGATTTTAACCTGAGTATCTACCCTTCCAACAAAATCAATAGTCCCATCTGATAACCAACGAACTAAATCACCTGTTTTATATATTTTCCCTTCTCCTGTAAAACGATTCTTTAGAAACTTCGCCGTAGTTAATTCTTCATTATTCAAATACCCCTTAGAAACTCCTTTTCCTCCAATATATAACTCTCCTACAACTCCTTTAGGTGTCAAATTCTCATACGCATCTAAAACGTATAATTGAGTGTTTGAAAGTGGTTTTCCTATTGGAATTGACTGTGCTTGTTCTGGAATTGTATTAATAATATGATGCGTTGCAAACGTTGTTGTTTCTGTTGGCCCATAACCATTAACTAAAATACCCGAACCTAAATAATCTAAACCTCTTTTTACATGAGATAAAGAGGCTTTTTCACCTCCAAAAATTAATATTCTTAAACTTTTTAAAGATGATAACCCATGATCTACAAATGAATTAAATAAAGCAGGAGTTAAAAAAGTTACTGTTAGTTGTTCTTCTTTTATTGTTTTTGATAAATCTTCTAAGTTAGAAGCTGAACTGTTCTGTATTAAATATAGAGTAGCTCCATTTAATAAACTTCCGAAAATTTCATAAATACAACCATCAAAAGCATAATTAGACCACTGTAAAACTTTATCTGTAGATGTAATTCTTATTGATGGATCATACCCTAACGTTAAAATATTTTCATCGGTAACTAAAATCCCTTTGGGCATTCCTGTAGTACCTGATGTATACATAACGTATGCACCACTATCAAGTTTTCTATTATACTCTAGTGATTTTAAAACTTTGGATTCTAATAATAGATCAATAGATAGAAATAATGTCTCATTTTTAAATAAGGGGACTTTTAAATTCTCTTCCTTATAAATAATTTTTTCAAGTCCAGCATCTTCAATAATAAAATTTAATCTACTTATAGGTAACTTGGGATCTAATGGAACATAAGTAAAACCAGCTTTTAAAATACCAATCATACTCACAATCATATCAAATCCTCTATTAAATAAAATTCCTATACGAGCTCCTTCTTTTATTTTAAGAAACTGTAGACCGTTTGCTATTTGATTTGATTTTTCATCCAAATCCTTATAACTCATTGTTTCTCCATAAAAGACTAAAGCTGTTTTATCTGAAAAATCGTTTACTTGTTCTGAAAAAACATCTATAATAGACTTCTCTTTTGAATATGAAGTCTCTGTAGCATTATAAGTATTTAATAATTCTTCTTTTTCTTCTGATGAAATTATAGATAAGGCTGTTACTTTTATCTCCTTATCAAATAAACATTCTGTAATTTGGTATAAAGCTTTCTCAACATAAGACAAGATCTTCTTAGCTCTTAATTCATTAACAACTTGCATATTTAATGCAAAGCCATTTTCTTTACCTAAAAAATCTACATTTAAACTAAAAGGATAATTTGTTCTTTCTTTACCTGCAAGAAATTCAAGTGTTGAATCCTCATTTGTATCCTCTAAATCCTCAGTTTCTAACTCTGAATGTCTATAGTTTAGCAACCCACTAAATAATTCTAATTGTCTTTCTACTCCACTCCAACCTTGAATATTTGTTAAAGGCGTTTGTTCATAAGGTAGTAACCCTGTTAATTCCTCTTGAATTTGAGTAAGATATTCTATTATATTACAATCCAAATTACAAATGAATGGTAATGTATTAATAAATAACCCCAAAGAACGATCTACTCCTGTAACCGCTTGTAAACGTCCAGATAATACAGTACCGAAAACCACTTTCTCTTTTTGCCTGCTACAAATTCCAACTACCAAACCAAAAGCAGCATGAAAAATGGTTGCAGGACTCATTTGTAAATCTGTAGCTATTTTAGAGATTTTATGTGTCAATTCTTTAGGTAAAACAACAGTTGCTTCATCTATCTCCGTACCATCTCCTTTAATATCCTGTAAACCAAAAGGCAATGTTGGTTCTTCTACATTTTCAAAACGAGTTTTAAAATACGTTTCACTATCATTTGTAGATTGTTGATACAGTGTGTGACCAATGAAATTTCTATATAATGCTGGAGTTGGTAAATTATTTGTTTCCTTCTCTAAATATGCAGAAATTTCTTCTGTCATTATCTCTAAACTAACATGATCTAAAATAATATGATGTCTGTTTAATAATAGATAATATTCATCCTTCTCAATATCCTCTGCTGTTTGTACTTGTAGCAAAGGAGCTTTTGATAAATCTATCCAAAACTTACCTTTTTCTACAATTTTTTCTAATTCTTCTTTAATTGATTTTTGCCCATCAAACTCTATACATTCAGGAACTAACATTACTTCTTTTAATACAACCTGTACTGCCTGAGGAAGATTTTCACTTAAAAAACACGTTCTAAGTACATCATGACGATTCATTACAAAGGATAAAGCATCTATAAATTCATTTCTTTCTTTTAAACTAGAAAAAGAAAATAAACTAGGTACTATATAAACATCCCCTTTTGCTTTTTCACTCATTAAATAATGAAAATACATTCCTTCTTGTAAAGGAGCTAATGGATATATATCTTGAATATTAGAAGCTCCTCCTGGAGTAGCCTCCATAATTATATCTAAAGATTCCTGTTCAAAATTTACCAACGGAACCATGTTTGGAGTGATATAGGAGCTATCTTTTTGAATTCTGTTTGCTGGAACACTGTATGCTCCTTCTTTACCTTTTAACCTTAATGATAATTCTCTAATCGTCGGGTAATCAAAAACGTCTTTTACTCCAACCTGTAAATGATACTTTTGTAATTCTGACATGAGTTTTACAATCAATAAAGAATGCCCTCCTAATTCAAAGAAGTTATCGT
>CALHVP010000049.1 GCA_938038975.1 uncultured Maribacter sp.
GGGATCCGGAAAAAGCTTTTTATCCCATGTAAAGCAGCGGAAACCATCCATGTAATCAATATCCAAATAAATGGCATCACAAGGAATTTGTTGATCTCTAAAACCTTTCGCAATTTCTTTTACATTACTTTCTGGGTAGTAGCTCCATTTGGATTGATGATATCCTAAGGCCCACATTGGAGGTATTTCTGGCGTTCCAGTTAAATTGGAGTAAGCAGAAACTACCTTTGACATTTCTGGACCGTAAAAGAAATAGTAATTTAAATCACCTCCATCTGCCCAAAAACTAGTCGTATTTCTACGTTCATGAGCAAAATCAAAATGTGTCTTAAAGCTATTGTCAAAGAAAATACCGTATGCCTTACCTTTATGAAGACCGGTATAAAAAGGAATAGCTTTATACAACGGGTCTTGGTCTTTACCATAGGCATATTGATCTGTTACCCAATTTTCAACTCGTTTACCCTTTAAATTACTGTGGGTAGCCTTATCTCCCATACCATAAAAACTCTCACCTGTTTGGGTGATTTTACTCATTTTTACCGTATCACCACCATATTCATAGTTCTCCTCCCAGTGAAAACCAATCTCATCTTCATTTATTATATTTCCTTCTAAATCTGAAATTTGGGTTCGCAATGTTTTCTTATCTACCAAAACATGTACACGGGCTGTTTCTATAACATACTCCGTATCATTTTCTACCACCTCTAGTTTGCTATACCCTAAATTTGCCTCAGGATCAATTGCATACGAAAAATCTGGCTCAAAAACATAGTTCGTAGCATATCTAAATCTAATAAGACTACCCCTAAGAACCGTAATTTCTAATACTACTCCGTTCTCGGTTGTAAAATATATTTTATTGGTATCCTGCTTAAAATCGACAATATGGTTTGGATATAGATTACCCTTATATTCTAATTCTGTATTTGTAATCATTCATCTAAAAATTTAAATAATGAGCAAAAAAAGTGCATTCGCACGGAATAACGAAATATAAACCGAGCAATTGCAAACTATAACGTTTTAGATAACTAAAGCTACTTTAAAATAACGATTCCTAACGGAGGAATGGTGATTTCTACGGATTTGTTATGGCCATGCCAAGCCTTCGTGGAGGATTTAATATTGGCGTTTCCATTTCCAGAACCACCATACTTTTTATCATCACTATTCAGCACTTCTTTTAACTTTCCTTTTTTAGGATTTCCTATTCTATAGTTTTCTCTTAGAACAGGTGTAAAATTACAAGCAATAATAAGGTCATTTTTTTCATCATGCCCTTTTCTAATGTAGGTTAACACAGAGTTTTCATGGTCTCCATAGTCAATCCATTGAAAACCTTCTGGACTAAATTGTTTCTCATACAAGGCTGGAGAACTCTTATAGATATGATTTAAATCCTTTACAAACTGTTGTACCCCAGCATGGCCATCATATTTAAGCAGATGCCAATCCAAACTTTGTTGAAAATTCCATTCTGCTGTTTGTCCAAACTCTCCTCCCATGAACATTAATTTGGTTCCTGGATGCGTAAACATATAACCAAATAAGAGCCTAAGGTTTGCGAAACGTTGCCATTCGTCTCCAGGCATTCTATATACTAATGATTGCTTGCCATAGACCACCTCATCATGTGAAAAAGGCAGCATAAAATTCTCAGTAAAAGCATATGTTGCACTAAACGTAAGGTCGTTTTGGTGATGTTTACGATATAATGGCTCCTTTTGAAAATATTCTAAAGTATCATGCATCCAGCCCATCATCCATTTCATTCCAAACCCTAAACCACCATGCTCAACAGACCTAGAAACTCCTGAAAAGGCTGTTGATTCTTCTGCTATAGTTTGCACTCCGTCAAAACTAGAATATACCTCTTGATTTAATTCTTTTATAAATGAAATAGCATCTAGATTTTCATTACCTCCATAAATATTAGGTTCCCATTCACCGTCTTCTCGTGAATAATCTAGGTACAACATAGAGGCAACTGCGTCTACGCGCAATCCGTCTACATGAAATTGATCAAGCCAAAATAATGCATTGCTTATCAAAAACGCACGTACTTCATTTCTGCCGTAGTTAAAAATTAAACTCTTCCAATCTTGATGATAGCCTTTTCTTCTATCTGGGTGCTCATATAGATTAGATCCATCAAAAAATCCTAATCCATGTGCATCTTCTGGAAAATGAGAAGGTACCCAATCTAAAATAACACCAATATCGTTTTGATGAAAAGCATCTACCAGAGCTTTAAAATCTTCCGGAGTCCCAAATCTAGATGTTGGAGCAAAATAACCTGTAAGTTGATATCCCCAAGAAGGATCGTAAGGATATTCCATTATAGGCATAAACTCTACGTGAGTGTACCCCATTTCTTTTATATATGCTACTAAATCTACTGCTAATTGCTTATAAGTAAGGAAGTCTCCATTAGCATCTCTTTTCCATGAACCTAAATGCATTTCATAGACAGAATAAGGCTTATCCAACCCGTTTTTATCCTTTCTATATCCCATCCAGTCTTTATCCTTCCATTGGTAATCCTTGGACCAAACAACAGAAGCCGTTTTTGGTGGATGTTCACAGAGTTTAGCAAATGGGTCTGCTTTTTCTGTCCAAATATCCTGATTGTTAGAATGTATCTTGTATTTATATGTTTCACCGTGACCTACGTTTGGGATAAAACCTTCCCAAATTCCGCTTGAATCCCAACGAACGTTCAACAAGTGCTGGCTATTGTCCCAACCGTTAAAATCGCCAACTACAGCGACTGATTTAGCTGTAGGAGCCCAAACCGCAAAATATGTACCCTCTACGCCATCTAGTTTAATAGGGTGAGATCCTAGTTTCTCATATAACCGATAGTGTTTTCCTCCTTTAAAAAGGTCTATATCAAAATCCGTAAACAGCGAGTGAACAATAACTTTGGACATAGGTATCTGGTGTTTTTTTTGTAAATCTAATCAACTTTGCAATAATTAATGAAATATACCAGTTTTACTTGATGTGAAACACCTCCAATAATTATTTATTTATTGAAAAGCAAAAAGTGGAACGCTTTTTGAAAACAAATTAAAAGAATACATAGTAGGAACCAAAAAATCAAATATATTATGAAACATTTTAATTTAGTACTTGGTAGTTTAATCGCCTTATTCTTTATGTCCTGTTCTGGGCCAGAAGGACCGCAAGGTTTTGACGGATTTGACGGATTAGATGGCCGTGATGGTCAGGATGGTGAGCCCGGAATTCAAGCACAAATTTTTGAAGTAGAAGGTTTAGACTTGTTCTATGTTGATGCAGATAACGTATGGGAAACAGTCCTTACCTTTGAAGACTTTACCACTTTTGAGGTATTAAAAGAAGATGCAATTTTTATTTACAGATTTGATGGGAGTGTATCCTTTGAAGATGGTAGTGTAGAAGATGCATGGGGTTTAATTCCGCAAAACTTTTTCCTTAATGAGGGAATCATACAATATGTTTCTTCGCACACACTAAAAGACGTAGCAGTTTTAATTGATGGTAATTTTAATCTATCAAATTTAGATATAGCGTTCACCGACAATCAATTACTACGCGTCGTAATTGTTCCAGGAGTTGCTGCAAGTGGTAAAATGGATACTTCAAGCATGACTTCAATTATGGCTAGTTTAGGTATTACAGATGCCGATATTCAAAAATACAAACTAGACTAAGTTTAGCAATAGTATATCCTAAGCGTCTTATCAATTTGATAAGACGCTTTTTTTGTTCCATACCCTATTACCCTTTAAGAAAAACGTAACATTTATTTTCGTTTTTCTACTGTACCTTTGAAAGGATTGCAAAGAAAAATAGACCAAATAAAAAAACATACATGAAATATTCAATGTTATTAACGATACTAGTTTTAGCAACTAGTTGTAAGGGATTCTCCCAAGAAAAAGAAGCTAATTCAACAGAAGCTACAGCTCAAGTTGATAAAAAAGAATACGCTATTCAGAAAACAGAAGCTGAATGGAAGAAAGAACTTACTGATGCAGAGTTCTATGTACTTAGAAAAGCTGCTACTGAGAATCCGTTTACCAGCCCACTTCTAGATAACAAGAAAGAAGGAGTTTATGTATGTGCAGGCTGTGACACGCCCGTGTTTAAAAGTAATACCAAATTTGACTCAGGTACAGGTTGGCCAAGCTTTTATGAAGAAATTGAGGGGAATGTGGCATATGACGTAGATTATAAAATAGGCTACAAAAGAACCGAAGAACACTGCGCAACTTGTGGTGGTCATTTAGGGCATGTATTTGAAGATGGGCCTGCACCTACTGGTGAAAGACATTGTATCAACGGTGTTGCTTTAAAATTCATTGCTACTAAATAAATTGTTATGTACCCCTGGCATAACTACATAAAAAGCGTACGTTTTGAATTTGAACGTTACAAGGCTTTAGGGGACAAAACATTTGAACAACTTTCTGAAAAGGATATTCATTGGACCCTAAATGTAGAAGATAACTCTATTGCTCTCATAGTAAAACATTTGACAGGCAACATGCTCAGTAGATGGACTAACTTTTTAACTGAGGATGGAGAAAAATTTTGGCGCAATCGAGAAAATGAATTTTCAAACCCTTACACCGATAAAGCAGAAATGTTAGCCAATTGGAATTTAGGATGGGATTGTTTGTTTAAGGCCTTAGACCAAGTGAATGACTCAAACTTCAATACTATTATTAAAATCAGAAACGAGAATCATACTATCGTTGAAGCCCTAAACCGACAATTAGCACATTATTCAGGTCATGTAGGGCAAATTGTTCTTTTAGGAAAGATATGTAAAGGTATAGATTGGAAATCGCTTTCTATTCCAAAAGGAGGTTCGCAGGCTTTTAATGACAAGAAATTCAAGCTTTAGCCTACCTGTCAAATTAGCAAAACACTCCTTTTAATTTACGTGTAGATTATTGTCCTTCAAACTTGGTTTTGTATTTTTGCAGCGCTCCCAAAAGGACTTGGGTTTTAACATTAAAAAATTTACAACTATGAGCACTTTCGACGTTATTGTTTTGGGTAGTGGGCCAGGAGGTTATGTTACTGCCATTAGAGCATCACAACTAGGACTTAAAACTGCTATTATAGAAAAAGAAAGCCTTGGAGGGGTTTGTTTAAACTGGGGATGTATCCCAACCAAAGCATTATTGAAATCTGCTCAAGTATTTGAATACCTTCAACACGCAGGAGATTATGGACTTATAGCAGAAGGAGTTGATAAAGATTTCGATGCTGTCGTAAAAAGAAGCCGAAGTGTTGCTGGTGGAATGAGCAAAGGTGTACAGTTCTTAATGAAAAAGAACAAAATCGAAGTCATTAACGGATATGGTACTATTAAGCCAGGAAAAAAGGTATCTGTAAAGGCAGAGGATGGTACCGAAACAGAATACAGCGCTCAGCATATTATAATAGCTACTGGTGCACGAAGCCGTGAATTACCAAGTTTACCTCAAGATGGAAAAAAGATTATTGGTTATAGGAAAGCTATGACTCTAGATAAGCAACCAAAAAAGCTAATCGTTGTTGGTAGTGGAGCTATAGGTATTGAATTTGCTTATTTCTATAACGCCATGGGTACAGAGGTTACTGTAGTAGAGTACCTTCCTAATATTGTTCCTGTAGAAGATGAAGATATCTCCAAGCAATTGGAGCGCAGCTTTAAAAAAGCGGGTGTAAAAATAATGACTTCTGCGGAAGTTACAGGCGTAGACACTTCAGGTGAAGGTGTAAAAGCTACTGTTAAAACTGCAAAAGGAGAAGTGGTCTTAGAAGCAGACATGGTTCTTTCTGCAGTAGGTATCAAAACTAATATTGAGAATATTGGATTAGAAGATGTTGGTATTGCAACTGACAGAGATAAGATTTTAGTTAATGACTTTTATCAAACCAATATTCCAGGATATTATGCCATTGGTGATGTTACACCAGGACAAGCATTAGCTCACGTAGCATCTGCAGAAGGTATTTTATGCGTAGAAAAAATAGCAGGAATGCATACGGAAGCTTTGGATTATGGTAACATACCTGGGTGCACGTATTGCAGTCCAGAAATTGCCTCTGTTGGACTTACAGAGAAGCAAGCTAGAGAACAAGGTTTAGATATTAAAGTAGGTAAATTTCCATTCTCAGCTAGTGGTAAAGCGCAAGCTTCTGGAACTTCTGAAGGTTTTGTAAAAGTAATTTTTGATGCAAAATACGGAGAATGGCTAGGTTGCCATATGATAGGAGCTGGTGTTACAGATATGATTGCTGAAGCAGTCCTAGCGCGTAAATTGGAAACCACTGGTCATGAAGTACTAAAAACGGTACATCCTCACCCTACAATGAGTGAAGCTGTAATGGAAGCAGTTGCAGATGCTTATGACGAGGTAATTCATTTATAAAGCACAATTAGATAAAATACTAAAGCCCTTTCCGAAAACAACTTTTTAATTTTCGGAAAGGGCTTTAAAATAAGTTCTAACTAAATAAAGCACCAATTCTAACCCTATGAATAGTGTCACCGGTTATAAACAAAAAACTATGTTGAAATTATTTAGAGCAACGGCAATTTTGGAAGGCATCTCTTATTTAGCCTTATTTGGTATTACTATGCCTTTAAAGTATTGGGCAGAACTTCCAAAACCAAATATATATGTTGGGTACGCACATGGCATTCTTTTTATGCTATTTATAGCTTTAGCACTCGTAGTTTGCTACCAGAAAAAATGGGGAATTAAACGATTTATTATTTTTGTAGTTGCTGCATTTCTTCCATTTGCTACCTTTTATGTGGAGCAAAAATATTTGAAACCAACAGCATCTTAATTATAGGTTCAGAGTTCTTTACTTGGTTATAAAAAACTTTGAATAGCTATTCTGTAGCTCTCTAGTCCAAAGCCCAAAATTACTCCTTTAGCACCAGAAGAAATATAGGAAACATGTCTAAAATCCTCACGTTTAAAGGTATTAGAAATGTGTACTTCCACAACTGGGGTAGTTATTGCCTTAACAGCATCACCAATACCAACTGAGGTATGTGTATATGCTGCTGCATTTAAAATAATCCCGTCATAATCAAACCCAACCTCTTGTAACTTAGAAATTAAGTCTCCCTCAATATTAGACTGATAGTATTCCAATTGCACGTCGGTATACTTAAACTGAAGTTCGGAAAAGTAGTCTTCAAAAGTTTGATTCCCATAAACTTCTGGCTCTCGCTTTCCTAATAGATTTAAGTTAGGACCGTTAATAATAATTAGCTTCATAATGTAAAAATAAGCATAAAAAAAAAGCATAAAAAAAGCGAAAACAATTGTTTTCGCTTTTT
>CALHVP010000050.1 GCA_938038975.1 uncultured Maribacter sp.
CAAACAGAAAAACATATGAAATTAAATATAGCATTATTAGCAGGGGACGGTATTGGTCCAGAAGTAATAGACCAAGCAGTAAAAGTATGTGATGCCATCGCAATAAAATACAATCATGCTATTACCTGGCAGCCTGCATTAACCGGTGCTGCAGCTATTGATGCGGTTGGTGAACCTTATCCAGACGAGACACATGAAATATGTGCGAATGCAGATGCGGTATTATTCGGAGCTAGTGGACATCCGCGATTTGATAATGATCCCTCTGCAAAAGTGCGTCCGGAGCAAGGCTTACTAAAAATGAGACAAAAATTAGGATTATTTGCCAATGTACGACCTACGTTTACTTTTCCCTCATTAATTGACAAATCCCCGCTTAAGAGAGACCGTATTGAAGGCACCGATTTAATCATCTTGAGAGAATTAACAGGTGGTGTTTACTTTGGTGAGCGAGGAAGAAAGGATGATGGGAATACCGCTTTTGATACTATGACCTACCAACGCTTTGAAATTGAGCGTTTAGCAAAGAAAGGTTTTGAAATGGCCTTAAAGCGCTCTAAAAAATTATGTTGTGTAGACAAGGCTAACGTTTTAGAATCCTCAAGACTTTGGAGAGAAACTGTACAAGCTATGGAAAAAGACTATCCTGAGGTAGAAGTTACCTATGAGTTTGTAGATGCTGTAGCTATGCGATTAATTCAATGGCCAAAAGGATATGATGTAATTATTACAGCAAACTTGTTTGGAGATATTTTAACAGATGAAGCATCTGTTATTTCTGGTTCAATGGGTCTAATGCCATCCTCTTCAGTTGGGAGTAAAGTATCTTTATACGAGCCTATTCATGGATCTTACCCGCAAGCTGCCGGAAAAGATATTGCAAATCCTTTAGCTACGGTTCTTTCAGCTGCCATGCTCTTTGAGGACATGAATTTAATTGATGAAGCTAAAGCCATCCGTGATGTAGTGAATAAATCATTAGCAGAAAACATTGTTACTGAAGACCTTTCTGAAGGTGGTAAAGCATACAAAACAAGCGAAGTTGGTGACTGGTTGGTAGCAAATTTATAAATACTAAACCTTTAGTTTAGGAAGTAGTTACAACTTAAGGATAAACAGAATAACCAGTATGGTATGTAAGTTTTAAAAATATAGGTATTTAGGGGCCACAAAGTTAATACATCAAATTGCTGCTTAATACTCTTGTAGAGAAACATTTACCATTTGATGCTCATAATTTTTATTTTGTAATGACAGAAATTTGTCTTGACTAAATACTGACTTGACTATTTCATGCAAATCTGGAATTACAGTTTTAGCTAATCTTGAATTTCCATTCAGTAATACGCAAATACCTAAATTAGATTCCGGATAGATTGCTATTTCGTTCCTGTAGTTATTTACGCTCCCTCCATGATGCCAAACAGTTTCAATGGATTTCGCATCTGGCGTTTGATATTCATGTATACGCCAACCAAAGCCATAGGAAGATTTAAGATGTCCTTCCCAACGTTGGTAATACTTATTTTTATTCTTAAAAGTTATGAAAGGATTAAAAACTTGTTGAATAGCTGCGGATTGTAAAACGTCTGGATGATACCCTAAAATAAAGCGCATCCATTTACCCATATCGTCAGAACTTGCGTTAATGCCTCCCGCCAAAACAGCATTGTAATACTTATCCGTTAAAGGAAGTTTTCGCCAACCTTTTCCAGCACGTCTATGCGGGAAAGCTACATTTTCTTCTTTAAGAAGGTCTTTATGATTCATAGTAACATGAGACATCCCTAAAGGTGTAAAGAATTTGTTTGTCAATAGCGTTTTTACGTCTTTTCCAGTGGCTTTTTGAATCACTTCTTGACTAAGAGCAAACATAGCATTTTGATAACTGTATTGAGTACCAGGTTTGCTAATAGGTGTTACCTCGTTAAATCGGTTAGCAATACTAGCTACAGGTACCCCAGCTTCGACTAAATTGGTAAAACTATGGTACGGTGTGCCTGAAGTATGAGATAAAATATGTGAGAACTTAATTTGTTGGGTATTGTATTTGTCTCCAAACTGAAAATCAGGTAAATAAGTAGTGATATTATCATCAAAACTTAATGTTCCTTCAGATGCTAAACTAGCTGCTAAAATACCTCCAAAACCCTTAGATAATGAGCCTAAACGGAATACGGTCTCACCATCAACATTATTTTCCACGTTCATATTTCTTTTACCAAATCCAGCTGAAATTACAATTGAATCCTCTTTAACGATGCTAACTCCAGCACCAACAATAGCGCCAGATTTAATAGCCTTTTGGAAATATAAATCAAGTGCTTTTCGTAGTTCTGTTGTTCTTAAAGCATAAAGAATTGCATTTTTATTCTGAATAGCTTTTACAACACTAGTTTCTAAATCTAATTTCTTGTTTGAATTATTTTTAGTATGTATAAAGGCAGTTGTTACTAGTAACACCAAGGACAATACTATTACCCCAAATAAAATTTTAATATGTTTCAAGAATGTTGTTTAGTATTAGTACTATTTTGATACAATTTAAATTCATACCTACTAATAAACGTAAGTATCTTTAAAATGTTTTACCGTAGTATTTCAATTTTGGAAGCCAATTAAAGTACATACCAATATAGCGAGAAATATTAGATTACGATGAATCAAAATCATTTATACAAAACACGTAAATTATCATTATCGATAAGTTTTTTTAATTGACTGTTTTTGTGGTATAAATTTTTCGACTCTATACTATACTAAATCTATAAAATTTTTCGTTAGGTAAGAATTATACTACAATTTTATATGGAAATTTATCAAAATCAATACACTACCAAAAACCATTTAAAGGAATTAACAATTGACTTTTCTCCAGATGTGTTCTTCTTATTCATTTCTCCGTCATTCCAAAATCCAAAAGACTTTGTTAAACAATTATATCAACAACATCCAGACTCGTTAATTATAGGTTGTTCCACTTCAGGAGAAATACGAGGTAATGAAGTATTAGATGGTACTGTAGTACTTACGGCCGTTAAATTTGATAAAACTAAATTAAAGTTAGTCCATACAGATTTAGACGACCATGATATGGATAGTTATAAAACAGGAAAAACAATTAGCGAAACCTTAGTCAAAGAAAAGCTTAGGCATATTTTCGTGCTAAGTGATGGATTAGAAGTAAACGGTGCCGAATTAGTTTCAGGGCTTTATGACAATTTGGATAAATCGGTTAGTATTACCGGAGGTCTTGCAGGCGATGGGGCTGATTTCAAGGAGACCTTCGTTGTATATAATGGTGAAATAGCTTCTAAAAAAGTAGTTGCACTAGGACTTTACGGAGATGACCTTAAAATTGGATTTGCTTCGAAAGGAGGTTGGGATAGCTTTGGTCTTGAAAGGTTAGTTACTAAGTCTGATAAAAATATACTTTATGAACTGGATAGAAAACCCGCACTAGAATTATATAAATCCTATTTGGGTGACAAAGCAAAAGACCTACCGGGTTCAGGGTTATTGTTTCCATTAAGTATGCGCGATAAAAATCAGGGAACACCTGTAGTTAGAACCATATTAGGTATAAACGAAGAAAACAATAGTTTAACCTTTGCAGGAAATATTCCAAAAGGTTCTTATGTGCGGCTTATGAAAGCTAACGTAGATCGCCTTATCGATGGCGCTGAACAATCGGCAACAACTTGCAAAAAAAATAATGAGGGCGATGCAAAATTAGCTTTCTTAATTAGCTGTGTAGGACGCAGGCTAGTTTTAAAACAGTTAGTAGAAGAAGAAGTAGAAGCAGTAAATGAGCAGTTAGGAGAAGATATCTATAGCACAGGTTTTTATTCTTATGGAGAAATTGCTCCATTTGATAAATTTTCACCTTGTGAGTTACATAACCAAACAATGACAATTACAACCTTTGCAGAATGATGCGATATCATAGATTACTAAAACGACAATTAAAAAAGATAAAGCTGGATGACAAACAGTTAGACCATTTATCTCCCTTTTTAGTATCTATTAACGATGCTTACATAGCTTTTGATAATGATCTTCACCAAGCTGAAACCGTATTGGAAACGAGTTCTCAAGAGCTGTTTCTTGCTAATAAGCAACTTATATCCAAATATGATGAAGTTTTAAGTAGGTTATCTAAAGTAGCAGAAAATATAAAGGATGTTATTTTTGAAATAGATTTAGAAGGTAACTGGAAATATCTTAATCCGGCTTGGGAAAAGCTCTCGGGCTATAGTGTAGAGGAATGCATAGGAAAACCATTTTATGAAAAAAATTACACGGTAAATGGCAAGCCTATCATAAACATCATTGATAAGGAAAAATTACATTTAAGTATTCAAAGTAACGTTTTAGAAATACAAACCGCAAATAAAGAGACTAAATGGGTTGATATTTCTGTAAAAGGAATTCTAAATAAAAGTGCTGAGACAGAGGGTTATATTGGTACTATTGTAGATATTTCAGACTTAAAGAAGACAGAATTTGAACTACTACAAGCAAAAGAGAAAGAAACCTTAGCTAACAGAGCTAAAGATGATTTTCTATCAACCATGTCACATGAAATTCGTACACCTTTAAATGCAGTTATAGGTATAAGTCACCTGCTATTGTTAGAAAACCCTAGGCCAGAACAATTAGAAAATCTACAGACTTTAAAATATTCGTCTGAGCATCTATTGGGTCTCGTAAACGATATTTTAGATTTTAATAAAATATCTTCAGGTTCTTTAGACTTAGAAAATATAGAATTTAATGTTACCCATTTACTTAACGGAATACAAGGTATTTTTAATAATAAGGCCAAAGCAAAAAACATTAGATTTTCTATTAAAAAAGATAACTTGTTGCCAGAGATACTCATAGGAGATTCTATGCGTATTTCACAAATACTTACCAATTTGGTTAGCAATGCATTAAAGTTTACTGAAAAAGGAAGAGTAACCTTAGACCTTGAAATAACAGCAGAAACCGATGAAACATGTCTTTTAGAAATATTTGTAAAAGATACTGGAATAGGAATACCACTAAACAAGCAAAACACAATTTTTCAATCCTTTGCTCAAGCAAATACGGATACTACGCGAATATATGGTGGCACAGGACTAGGACTGGCTATTTGTAGACAACTACTAGAATTAATGGGTAGTGCACTTCATGTTGATAGTGAAGAAGGCAAAGGCTCAACTTTTAGCTTTTTGTTACAGTTAAATAAAGGAAATAAAAATTCGAAATTAGCATCTAACATAGAACACGATTTACTAGAAAGGAACGATGCTCCTAATCTAGTTGGTGTGAAAATATTAGTTGCAGAGGATAATAAAGTAAACATTATGGTCATTAAAAAATTTCTCTCCAAATGGCATGTAGATTATGACATTGCCGAAAATGGAGAGATTGCTTTTGAGATGGCAAAACAAAACCGTTATGATCTTGTTTTAATGGATTTACAAATGCCAGTTATGAATGGATATACTTCATGTAAACTAATTAAAGAATCATCAGAATCTTTAAATAAGGATATACCTATATATGCACTTTCCGCATCAACTGGGGCCGATATAAAAAATGAAATAGTAGATTACAAAATGGATGGACTTATCTCTAAACCCTTCAACCCAGATGAATTACATCAGAAATTAAGTGATATTATTCACTACGGCAATGGAAAACAAAACAGCTGTGAAATCAATTATAAAATATAATCTGTACTCACAAAATTAGAAAGTTTAGTCTCTAAAAGCTGTTGTATCGTCTGATTATTTAATTCATTATCCTTAAAAGCTACAAAAGTTCTAATGGAAAAAGAACGCAAGGCATCATGAACACTTAAGGTAGCCTGAGCAGAATCCTTTCTTCCGGTAAACGGATACACATCAGGTCCTCTTTGACAGGAACTATTTAAGTTCACTCTACACACAAGATTTACCAAGGTATCAATTAACGGAGCCAATGCATACACATCCTTTCCAAAAAGGCTTACTTGCTGTCCGTAGTTACTTTCTGCCATATCGTCCAAAGGTTCTTCAATATCAGTAAAAGGAACAATAGGAATTATTGGCCCAAATTGCTCTTCTTGATATACCCTCATCTCTTTGGTTACAGGATATAAAACTGCTGGCCAGATATAATTATCTAAATGCTGACCCCCTTTTTTATTTATAATTTTAGCTCCTTTAGCAAGCGCATCATCTATAAGTTCTTGAATATATGCTGGCTTTTGCGGCTCGGGCAATGGAGTCAGTTTTACACCATCATCCCAGGGGTTACCAAATTTTAAACTATCTACAGCGTCTGCAAAACGGCTATTAAATTTCTCCTGAATATCCTCATGTACATAAACCACTTTTAAAGCCGTACATCGTTGTCCATTAAAAGATAACGTACCAGCTATACACTCGCTAATAGTCAAATCCAAATCCGCATCTGGCAATATAATTGCAGGATTTTTAGCTTCTAATCCCAGCACCAGTCTTAAACGGTTACTTTTAGGATGTTGCTCCTGCAACGCATTGGCAGATTTACTATTACCTATTAAGGCTAAGACGTCTATCTTGCCTGTTTTCATAATGGGTGCAGCTACAGCTCTACCCCTACCAAAAATAATATTTACTACCCCTTTTGGAAAACTAGTTCTAAAAGCCTCTAAAAGTGGTGTTATCAAAAGAACACCGTGTTTTGCAGGTTTAAAGATGGTTGTATTGCCCATGATGATTGCAGGAATCAATAAGGCAAAGGTTTCGTTTAATGGATAATTATAAGGTCCAAGGCATAATACAACCCCAACAGGTCCTCTTTTGATATGCGCATAAACACCATCCTGTTTTTGAAATTTGGCAGCATCCCTGTCTAGTTGTTTATAATCCTCTATAGTATCCTTGATGTAATCAACTGTTCTATCGAATTCTTTTTGAGAATCTGGTAAGGATTTTCCAATTTCCCACATGAGTAACTTGACAACTTCTGTCCTTTTGGTCTTCATTTTCTCCACAAACACCTCCATACATTCAATACGGTCCTTTACATGCATAGTGGGCCAAATACCCTGTCCTTTACCGTACGCTTTTACAGCTGAGTCCAGCGCTTCTAATGCAGCTGCTTCTTGCATATCTGGTATACTACCTAATAATGTAGGTTGATATATATCTGTAGATGATATTGTAGAGTATACTTCCGTATTTTCTCCATTCCATGTTTTCAACTCTCCATCTACTAAATATTTCTTCTGATGAATAGTTTCGGTTATAGAAAATTCTGCTGGTATACTAGTTTTAGTTTTGCTCATAATACATGTTTTAGACCAAATATTGAAACAGGTCTGGTTTGTCATTTAAATAATCGCCAAAAAAGTTATTTTCTTTCATTCTGTGAATCAAAGGTGTCAAATCTGAAGGATGCTTTAATTCTATACCAACCACAGCAGGCGCATTTTCCTTACTGGATTTTTTACTGTACTCAAAATGTGTAATATCGTCAGTAGGCCCTAAAATTTCTGCTACAAACTGTTTTAAAGCACCTGGTCTCTGTGGAAACCGCACAATAAAATAATGTTTTAATTGCCCATATAACAAAGCTCTTTCCTTAATTTCAGCGGTTCTGGTTATATCGTTATTACTACCACCTATAATACAAGCAACTTGCTTACCCTTTAGCTCGGCTTCAAACATATCTAATGCTGAAATACTTAAAGCTCCAGCAGGCTCAACTACAATCGCATCTCTGTTATATAAATCTAATATGGTCTGACACACTTTACCTTCAGGCACTGTTATCATTTTGTAAAGCCTTTCCTTACAGATTGAAAATGTTAAGTCCCCCACTCTTTTTACAGCAGCTCCGTCTATAAACTTATCAATTTTTTCTAGCTCCGTATTTCGGCCCAGCGTTATTGAATTTGTCATTGATGATGCTCCTGCAGGCTCCACACCTATAATTTTAGTATTCGGCGATAGTTGACTAAAAACACCTATTAACCCAGATGCTAATCCACCACCTCCTACCGCAACAAAAATATAGTCCAAAGGCTTATTTATTTGATCTATCAGTTCTAAGCCAACCGTTGCCTGTCCTTCAATCACCTTAGGGTCATTAAAGGGGTGAATAAAAGATTTGTCTTCTTCTGTGCAATAGGCCATTGCAGCATTAAATGAGTCATCAAAGGTGTCTCCTACCAAAACTATGGTCACCCAAGATTCGCCAAACATTTTCGTTTGTTCTACTTTTTGCTTAGGAGTAACAGCAGGCATGAAAATAGTGGCCTTGATCCCTAAATGGTGACACGCGAAAGCAACACCCTGAGCATGGTTACCTGCACTTGCGCAAACAACACCCTTTGCACGTTCTTGATTACTAAGAGAACTTATCTTGTTAAAAGCACCCCTTATCTTATAAGAACGCACTCGGTGTAAATCCTCTCGTTTTAAAAGAATATCTGCACTGTACTGTTTAGATAATCTAATACTATGCAAAAGCGGCGTTACCTCTGCTACTTGCCTTATAGTTAACGCCGCTTTTTTAATATCTGCTACTTTGGGAAAATAATCCATCTAATAAAGCTGAACAGTTATAAAATATAAATTTAAAAAAACCCTTAAACAATAGGCTTCATTGCTGTCATAGATGCACGTAATCTTGCACCTACTATTTCTACCTGATGCTCACGCAAAGCAGCATTTACAGCAATTAATGTTGCATTATCTGCATCATTATCACCTTCAGCTCCATACTTTGTACCTATTACGTCCGTATCTATGGTTTTCATAAAGGCTGTCAACAAAGGCTTGCAAGCATGATCAAAAAGATAGCAGCCATATTCTGCAGTATCAGAAATAACACGATTCATTTCAAACAGTTTCTTTCTTGCAATTGTATTGGCAATTAACGGTGTTTCATGCAACGACTCATAATATGCAGATTCTGCAATAATTCCTGATTCTGTCATGGACTCAAATGCTAGCTCTACACCTGCGCGCACCATAGCTATCATTAAGACACCATTATCGTAAAATTCTTGCTCTGTAATTTTTTGGTCACCGGCAGGAGTTTTCTCAAAAGCTGTTTCACCTGTTGCCGCACGCCAGGTTAATAAATTTTTATCGTCATTAGCCCAGTCTTCCATCATGGTCTTAGAAAAGTGACCCGTCATAATATCATCCATATGCTTTTGAAACAATGGACGCATAATATCCTTTAATTCTTCAGACAGTTCAAATGCCTTTAGCTTAGCAGGATTTGATAAACGGTCCATCATATGGGTAATACCCCCATACTTCATTCCTTCTGTAATAGTTTCCCATCCGTATTGTATCAATTTAGAAGCATACCCAGCATCTATACCTTTTTCAACCATTTTATCAAAACAAAGTATAGAGCCTGTTTGTAGTAATCCACAAAGTATGGTCTGCTCTCCCATTAAATCTGACTTTACCTCAGCAACGAAAGAAGATTCTAAAACACCTGCTTTATGACCTCCTGTTGCAACGGCATAGGCCTTAGCCTGCTCATAGCCTTTTCCTTCTGGGTCGTTATTAGGATGTACCGCAATAAGTGTAGGAACTCCAAAACCTCTTTTATATTCTTCACGCACCTCTGAACCTGGGCATTTTGGAGCTACCATGATAACCGTTAAATCTTCACGAACTTGCATTCCTTCCTCTACAATATTAAATCCATGGGAATAAGATAGCGTTGCACCCTTTTTCATTAATGGCATTACAGCACTTACAACAGTCGTGTGCTGTTTATCTGGTGTTAGATTAATAACCAAATCTGCACTTGGGATTAGTTCTTTATAGGTACCAACAGTAAATCCGTTTTCAGATGCGTTTATAAACGACTGTCTTTTTTCTTGAATTGCTGCATCTCTTAATGTGTAAGAAATATCCAAACCAGAATCTCTCATATTTAAACCTTGGTTTAAACCTTGGGCTCCACAACCAACAATAACTATTTTTTTTCCTTTTAAGGCAGTTACACCATCGGAGAATTCCGAAGACTCCATAAATCTACATTTTCCTAACTGAGTCAATTGATCTCTTAACGATAGCGTATTAAAATAATTTGCCATTTTATATTTAGTTTTAATTTTGATGCCGAAAAGATTCAGCACTTGTTTTAGTAAATAATTTATTTTGTATTAATGTTGAAAGTCTTTGAGTAAGGCTGAGATTTTCATTTCCTCTTTAGAAACAGATATACGACCAGAACGGACGAACTGCATGATGCCAAAAGGCTTAAATTTTTCATACATTTCATCTATTTCATTTCTTTTACCACTTTTTGCTAACACGAAGAAATCCCTTGCTACGGTAACAATTTGAGAGTTGCTTTCCTTAATGATATTCTGAATCTGACGTTCATCAAAAAGAAGGTCTGAAGCTATTTTGAACAAAGCAGATTCCTGATAAATAGTTTCATCATCTGTATGATAAAATGCTTTAATTACTTCAATTTGCTTTTCTATTTGACCCACTATATTCTGTACCCACTTATCTGTGGTGTATATAACAATAGTGAATTTAGAAACATTATCGATCTCAGATTTTGATACGTTTAGGCTCTCTATATTAATATGTCGTTTTAGAAATATACCAGATATCCTATTCAATAACCCCACATTATTTTCGGAGTAAACTGACATGGTAAACCATTTTTTTTCCATTTTCTACTTTATTCTTACTGCAACTATTAGTCCTGTTGACCAATTCATTTTAGTGATATTAAAATCGTTTCTATTTTCAAGATAATGCACCAAGTTATCAACGTATTTATGATGTCCTTCTGGCCAATTAGGCTGGACCTTCATATCATCAATAACGTAAAAGCCACCAATTGGTAACAAATTCAGTACCTCATCAATTTCACTGTATTTACCAGGCCATGCATCTGCAAAAATCAAATCAAATAGTTCCCCTTGGTAATTTTTAATCCAATTTGTCCCGTCTTCACAGACGATGCTAACCCTAGTGTCTTTTGCAAAATATTGTTTTGCTATTTCAATAAGTTTTGGATCGTTATCAACTGTTACTAAAGTTGAATTATCATCCATTCCATCAATCATCCATGAAAGCGACAAACCAATACCTGTTCCTAGCTCTAAAAAATTCCCGCCTGGTTTACTAGAAATCAACGTTTTTAAAAACGTTCCTATGTACATATCAGAAGGCATTGTAAATCCGATTTCTCTAGATTTACGGTCTATCTCCGAATGGATTATAGGAATGTCTTTGATATTAGAATCGTTCATTTTAAATAGTCATTAATTACTGCAATCTAACTTCTGATACAGAGGCTCCAGATGGTATCATTGGAAACACATTATCCTCTTGTTCTACCTTAACTTCCAAGAAGTAAGCGTCTTTAGAAGCAATCATTTTTTGTATGGTTTCTTTTAAGTCCTTACGCTCACTGACTCTTTTTGCCTCAATATGATATCCTTCTGCAATTTTTACAAAATCTGGATTAACCATTACTGTTGAAGCGTATCGTTTCTCAAAGAATAGCTCTTGCCATTGACGTACCATTCCTAAATGATCATTATTTAATACAACAATCTTAACAGGAACCTTATGTTGAAAAATAACACCCAATTCTTGAATAGTCATTTGATAACCACCATCGCCAATAATAGCAACTACTTCACGGTCCATTGCTCCCATTTTAGCGCCTATTGCCGCTGGTAAAGCAAAGCCCATAGTACCTAAGCCACCGGAGGTAATGTTACTTTTAGATTGCTTAAATTTTGCATATCTACAACCAATCATCTGATGCTGCCCCACATCTGTAACGATCACAGCTTTATGTCCAGATGCTATATTAATTTCTTCTATTACTTCACCCATGGTTAGTCCTGCTTTGGTAGGGTGAATGTCATTTTTAATTACCGTATCAAATTCAATTTGATATTTTTCTTTAAATATATTGTGCCAAGATTCGTGAGTATTCTTATTAATTTTTGGAAGTAATAAATTTAAAGACTCTTTGGCGTCACCTAAAATAGCTACATCTGCATACACATTCTTATGAATTTCTGCAGGGTCAATTTCAAAATGGATAACCTTAGCTTGTGTAGCATAGGATTCTAATCTTCCCGTTACCCTATCATCAAATCGCATTCCTATTGCTATCAATACATCGCACTCATTGGTTAACAGGTTGGGTCCATAGTTTCCGTGCATACCCACCATACCAACATTTAAAGGATGGTCAGTATCCAATGCCGAAGCACCTAAAATAGTCCAGGCAGCAGGAATACCCGCTTTTTCTACAAGAGCCTTCAACTCTTCTTCGGCTTTACCAAGAATAACACCCTGTCCCCAAACTATAAAAGGCTTTTTAGCTGAATTAATAAGTTCAGCAGCAGCAGCAATAGCATTTGGACTTGGTTTAGGTGTAGGATTATAACTTCTTACACCAGTACATTTCTCATATGAAAATTCAAATTCCTCAAACTGAGCGTTTTTAGTAATATCTACCAATACGGGCCCAGGACGCCCAGACCTAGCGATATAAAAAGCCTTAGCCATGATCTCTGGAATCTCCGCTGCTGTGGTAATCTGGTAGTTCCATTTGGTTACAGGAGTGGATATCCCAATAATATCAGTTTCTTGAAACGCATCCGACCCTAATAAATGTCTCGGCACTTGTCCTGTAATACAGACCATTGGTGTTGAATCTATCTGAGCATCCGCTAATCCTGTTACCAGATTCGTTGCGCCTGGTCCTGATGTTGCCATAGCAACTCCTACCTTTCCTGACACACGTGCATATCCTTGCGCAGCATGTGTAGCTCCCTGTTCGTGACGGGTTAGAATATGTGTGAGCTTATCCTGGAATTTATACAATTCGTCATATACGGGCATAATAGCACCGCCTGGGTAGCCGTAGAGTAAGTCTACACCTTCTGCCAATAGACAATGAATGATTGCTTCCGCACCAGATATGGTGATTGTCTTTTTAGTTGTAGACTCTGTTTGTTTTTCTTTTAGTGTTTCCATAATTAAACTCAAATTCAAGTGTTGAGTATGCTAAAGGTTCTCAAAAACATATTAATACTAAAATCTATAGTTGGATTCTAGTAATGACAATAGATTAAAATTCGTCTGTTACACATCCTTCTGATGCTTCCGATACAGTTCTAGCGTATTTATATAAACTACCACGCTTTACTTTTAACTCCGGCTGTATCCATTTTGACTTTCGCTTTGCAATTTCATCATCCGATAAATCAACAGATATCTGATTCTTCTCTGCATCAATAGTAATGACATCGCCATCTTCTAGAAGCCCTATTAAACCGCCTTCTTGAGCTTCTGGACAAACGTGCCCAACCACAAAACCATGCGTACCTCCAGAAAAGCGACCATCGGTAATCAAGGCCACCTCCTTACCTAATCCTGCGCCCATAATGGCTGCAGTTGGCTTAAGCATTTCTGGCATTCCAGGACCTCCTTTTGGTCCTTCGTATCGTATGACTACAACATCCCCTTTTTTTACTTCTCCTTTTCCTATACCATCATTCGCAAAAAACTCATCATTATAGACTTTCGCCGGACCCGAAAAATACGTTCCTTCTTTTCCTGTGATTTTTGCTACAGAACCCTTTTCGGCTAGATTACCATATAAGATTCGTAAATGTCCTGTTGCTTTAATTGGCGCATTTAAAGGTTTTATAATTGTCTGCCCTTCCTTAAGGCCTGGTAAATCAGTTAAATTCTCAGCTACGGTCTTCCCTGTTACTGTTAAACAATCACCATGTAACATTCCATTTTCTAACATAAACTTCATCACAGCTGGTATGCCTCCTGCTCTGTGTAAATCTTCCATAAGAAATTTACCACTAGGTTTTAAATCTGCAAGAAAAGGAGTAGTATCACTTATGGTTTGAAAATCATCCAAAGTAAATTTAACATCAGCAGCTTTAGCAATAGCTAAAAAGTGAAGTACAGCATTTGTTGAACCTCCTAGTAGGGTTAACAAACGAACTGCATTTTCCATCGATTTCCTTGTAATAATATCACTAGGCTTTATATCTTTTTCTAATAAATGGCGTAAAGCCCTACCAGAATTAATAGCATCCAATTGTTTTAGCTTACCAACAGCAGGGTTAGATGCGTTATATGGCATTGCCATCCCTAATGCTTCAATTGCAGAGGCCATAGTGTTAGCTGTATACATACCACCACAAGCCCCAGCTCCTGGACAAGCATTTTGTATTACGCCTTTGTAATCAGCTTCATTCATGGTGCCAGCAACTTTTTCTCCCCATGCCTCAAAAGCAGAAACTACATCTAGCTTTTTGTCCTTAAAACAACCAGAGGCAATCGTACCACCATAAACAAGTACAGAAGGTCTGTCTAATCGTATCATGGCCATAAGCGCTCCAGGCATATTCTTATCACAACCTACTACCGTAGCCAAGCCATCATAATTCATCGCCTGTACAACAGTTTCCATAGAATCTGCAATAATATCTCTTGAAGGCAATGAATAGCGCATACCATAGGTTCCCATTGAAATACCATCACTAACACCAATAGTATTAAAAACTAAACCAATAGAACCAGATTCGTTAATACCTTTTTTTACCTCTTGGGCCAGATCATTCAAATGCATATTACAAGGGTTCCCTTCATATCCTGTACTTCCTACCCCAATCAAAGGTTTTTTTAAATCCTCTTCTGTTAATCCAATAGCATAGAGCATAGCCTGAGCTGCAGGTTGGGTAGGATCCTGGGTTACATTTTTACTGTGTTTATTCAATTCCATTTTATATTCTCGTATGCTTGGTTCGTTACTTGTAATACCTATGTCTATCAAAGATAAAAGTTTAATTTACCTTACAGGTTCAACATAAATTCTTGGTTCAAATTCAATTTTATTTATATAGACTTATTTTGCTGAATATCAGACAAATAACTATTCATTTTATATCATATTCAATAAGATTTATATTACTTTAATTTTACTTATTTGGTATAAAAAAACGGGTATCAAATAAATATGATACCCGTTTTTCAAATGAATTAAAAAGCTATATCATTCCATTTCTGAAATACTAATAATGACCTCTATAATCATGCTACCTTTTAACCTCATAGGACAATACTACATAAAAACATCCAGTAGGCAAAAAGTTAGTGTGCATAATCATTAATTTCGTCGTTAAGTCTAAAAATTAAGAAGCTATGGAGAAAACAGTAACGGAAGCAATACAATTTAGAAGGTCTGTTCGTGTATTCAAATCAGATAGTCCACTTGATGATAATAAAGTAACCGATTGTATTGCTAATGCAGTACTTGCACCTACTAGTAGTAACATGCAATTATGGGAGTTTTACCATATAACCAATTCCAACATGCTAATGGAAATGACAACAGCATGTTTAGGACAGAATGCCGCCAAAACAGCTCAGCAAATGGTTGTAGTTGTTTCACGAAAAGACCTTTGGCGAAAAAGAGCCAAGGCTAATATTAGCTTCTTGAAATCACAATACGGTGAGAAAGACAAGGCAGATTATACAAAAAGGGAGTCCTTCGCTTTAAATTACTATCAAAAACTAATACCCTCTATTTATATAGACTTCTTGGGTATTCTTGGAGGGTTAAAGTATATCGTTTTCCAAGGTATTGGCTTATTTAAGCCAATTTATAGACAAGTACGGCATTCAGATATGCGTATTGTCGCACACAAAAGTGCAGGTCTTGCAGCACAAAATTTTATGACTAGTATGGCTGCTATTGGTTATGATACTTGCCCAATGGAAGGTAGTGATACTAAAATGGTAAAATCTATTTTAAATCTACCGTATGGAGCAGAAATTAATATGGTTATAGCTTGCGGTATAAGAGATGAACACGGAATTTACGGACCCCGTTTTAGAGTTCCGTTTAAGGAAGTTTATAAAAAGTTAGATTAGAGTAATTTGAATGAGATAGTTGCTCCTTCTCTTTTTTGAGCCAATATTGAAATTGCTCTATCGGATAGCTGTAAAATTCTAGGATATCCACCAGTGGTTTGTCCATCTTTCATAAGAATGATAAGTTTTCCTGCAGGAGTTAATTGTACAGTACCTGGCAAGGTGGCCGAGGTTAGCATACTTACGGTATGACTGTCCAGCTTTTCATTCAACTGATAAGCCATTCTATTATTTTCCTTAGCTACCGTGAAGTCTTTTGAGAACAATACGGTTAATTGTGAATCGGTCAACATATCAAATTCCGGAGCTCTATACACCTCTAATACAGTTTCACCCAAAAACGAATCTACCTTTATTTCAGAAATTTTCGGTTTAAATATTTTGTTGTAATGAAACGGAACAATATCCCCATCCATTAGCCTATTTGCAAAGGATATAGGTTTGTAAAATGATACACTATCATAAATACGCTTTGGCTCAAACCCGCCCTTTACTGCTAAATAGCTTCTAAAGCCTTCTTCAAGTTTACCGTAAGACAAAATATCTCCCACATCTATCTGGTATACTTTATAATTCTTAATGGGCTGGTTATTTAATGTGGCTGTCATTTCAGCACCTGACATTACCATATACGTCTCTTCTTCAAAAAGTAGCGTAGGACCGGTCATTGTAATCTCTAAAACACCATCTGTGATTTCATTCTCTAATAGCGTGTTTGCTTTAAATACGGATAGTTCATCCATAACGCCAGAAACTGGCACTCCCTTGTTCCTTAGATGAAAACGACCTAAATCTTGAACAGAAGTATAAAAACCAGATTTTAATACCTTAAGCATCGATTTCTATTTTTTCAAGTTTATAAATACCAACTTCTGCCTCTATTTTATGTAAATCATATGCCGCCCTAGAAACACTGTAAAATTGTATTTGATCTCCAACACCTACAAAGCAGGGCTCTTCTTTAGTTGCATCAAAAATTGGCACGGAGCAATTCCCTATAATATTCCATCCGCCAGGAGATTCTTGAGGGTAAACACCTGTTTGTTTTCCTGCTATACCAACAGCACCTTTTATAACTTTTAGTCTTGGAGTAGCTTTGCGGGCCACTTCCAGAACTTTAGGTAATCCACCTAAATACATAAATCCAGGTAAAAAGCCAATACCATAAACCGTATATATATGCTTGGTATGAAGCGAAATAATATCTGAAATTTCCATTTTCAAGGATTTGGATATTTCTTCAAGATCTATCCCAAACTCCATCTCATAGGAAACAGGCAATTTCCATAAATAACGTTGCTTTAATACCTTCGTCCCCATTTCATGATACCATGAATTCACCTTATCGCTAAAGGATTTAAAATCGATATTTAATTTCTTATTTATGAGTAATAGCGAGTTATAAGCAGGAACGTATTCCCAATCAGAACCTTCCAAACAGTTACTTTTTAAAAAAGCTTCAAACTGTAAAATGGTATTTAATATATCTTCATTAACCTCATTAGGCCATTCAATTAATATGGCATGTACACCAAAAGGTTTTATATGTATTGCTAATGTTTTCACTTCTGTATAAAGATGTTTTGTTTAGGTAACTCTTTGGAAAGATACACCAATATTTGCAAAGCATTTGATGTATCTCCATGAATACAATAGGTATCTGCTTCCATAGTTTTTTCTACCCCCTTAACCGTTATCAATTTTTTATTTTGCACCATACGAGCTAAGTGCTCACAAACAAGTTGAGGATTAAAAATAATGGCATTTGACTCCTTTCTAGACACAAGGCTATAATTTTCATTATAGTTTCTATCAGCAAAGGCTTCTCTTTTAATCATAAAACCTCTTTCTAAAGCCATTTGCTCCAAAACAGAATTAACTGGAACATATAAAAACAATACTTCTTTATGCTTCTCTGCAGCTTCTAAAAAAATTTCTACAAGCTTAGCATCTTTTGCAATATCATTATAAAGCGCTCCATGAGCTTTAATATGATGTAATTTAACCTGCTCTTGTTCACAGATGAGCATCAAGGTATGTATTTGCTCCTCTATAGTTATTATGAGTTCCTTAGCACTTATGCTCATAGAGATCCTGCCAAAATTAGACCTATCAGGATAAGAAGGGTGCGCACCTATCCTTAATTGGTGATTTTTAGCCAGAGAAACCACTTGTTGCATGGTTATTTTGTCACCGGCATGACCTCCGCAAGCTACATTACATGATGATATGTGTGGAAAGAGTTGAGATTCGTTACCCATACCCTCACCAACATCACAATTTATATCAATATATTTTTTCAAATTCAAGTATCAAAATTAGAAATCAACAACCTCTACCCAAGGGTATGAGGGATTAAAGTAAAACTACTTTACAAGTCTCTTATGAGAAATCGATATAAACCCATATCTATTACTACGTTTAGTTACCATAGTCCTAAAACTGAAATAATACTCTTCACTCCTAAAATTACCGCTAATACAATAATTACAACCCCAGCTATATTCTGAATTTTTGTATTCCTATAAACACCCATGACAGCTGTTCTATTTACTACCCATAATAAAAGAATAGCAATAACCGGAAGTAAGATGCCATTTGCAATTTGTGCAAATTTTATAATCTCTATTGGTTTTATATTAAAAGATAAAAAGAAAACGCCTGCAGCTAATATACCTATCCAAACTGCTCTAAACCTATTATCCTTTAAACCTGCTTTCCAACCAAAGCAACTATTAACCACATATGCAGCAGCTAAAGGTGCTGTGATTGCAGATGTTATTCCTGCAGCAAATAATCCTATTCCCATGAAATATCTAGCACTAGCACCATAAAGTGGTTCTAATGCTTCAGCCATATCCATAACACTGCTTACTTCAGAGCTAGTAATGGCAGATGCAGATACTATAATACATATAGATACAAAACCACCCAGAACAACAGCAACCAACGTATCTTTTTTGGCAGCGGGTAAACCATCTGTGTTTTTCCACTTTTCACTCACCAAAGAAGCGTGTAGAAATAAGTTGTACGGTACTACGGTAGTACCAACTAAAGCAATTATAGTAAGTATACCATCTTTAGGAACCTTCGGCACTAAAAGACCTTTTAAAACCTCCAATATATTAGGTCCTGTGAGTATTGCAGTAAGTATAAAGGATATACTCATTACCAAAACAAGAGCAACAAACGTTTTTTCTAAGACTTTATAGTTACCTATATATAATAGTAGAAATGCAAACAAACCGATAATAAATGGGTATAGAGTATTGTATGTTGTACCAAATAATGCCTGCATTCCCAATACAGCGCCACCTAAATTACCCGCTTCATAAGCTGCATTACCAACTACGATAGCTGAAAGAATAATCCCAATAACAATATACCGAATCCATTTTGAACTTAGCTCCTGCTTTATTACATCTGCCAAGCCTCTTTGAGTTACTACCCCTAGCCTTGCAGCCATTCCCTGTAAAACAATGGTAGCCAATATAGAGAGTAACATTGCCCACAAAAGGGCAAAGCCAAAGCCTACACCAGCTATAGTGCAAGCCGTCACGGTTCCAGGACCAATGAAGGCCGCAGCAATTAAAACTCCTGGTCCACTATTTTTAAACATTACTCACGTATTTAGCCGTTTGTAAATATAATCGCAAAATCTCATATTAGAGAATACAGCTCACATCATTTTCACCACAGTTTTAACAGTTTGAAGTGTCATTCATCTAAAAAAATGCAGTTCGTCTAAAAGTAGGGTGTCATACATCGATCAATCATACTATTCCTAAAAATAGGAGGTTATAATAATCCCCAAACCAAAATTTAACCTACTTAATGATTTGTTTAGAATGTAAAAAAGAATTAGGCTACGTAGACCATAAAAATGCAATGGACAGCCTTGGTGTAGAACTCTGTTTTGAACACCATAAGCGTATGAAAGCCTTAATCGTAAAAAACGATACCCCCCTTGAAGCAATACAACTTTACTACGGACTTAAAGAAGCTGGAGTAAATGCTATGTTAGAGTGGTGGGACGGAAAAAAGTCTGTAGACATAGCTATTTCTCGTGTAAAATTAAATATCGAAATAGATACTGAATACGAGAAGCTTACAGAGCAACAGGCTATTCATAATCTGGAGCAGGCTATGAATTCATTTAAAAATGGATTTACAACTATACGTATTCCTCATATCGTAGTGCGCTATTACCTTAATGAAACCGTAAAGAATATTATGGGAATTATGGAAGGATTAAAAGCGAACATTAAAATGATATGATATAAAACTACCTATTATGCAAACCCATAAAAAAGTTTTAAAAACACCATTACGAATTTCTCTTGTAGCCCTTTTATTAGGTATGGTAATGAGAATGTTAGATTGGCCATATGCTGCTGGTGTTTTATTTACTTCATTTCTATCAGTAGGGCTATTATATGCTGTTCGTTTTTCAAAAAAAGAGAACAAACAACCTGTAGCTTACATTAAAATGATTTTGGTGCTTTTCTGGACTACCAATGGATTACTACGAATACTAGATTTTCCACATACGCTATTCTTTCAAATTGGTACCGCACTAACTTTCGTTACATGGTTTGCAATGGAAGGAACAGCTTATTTTATGGATGAAGATCGCAAGGCTAAAAACAGCATAATAGAAATAATATGGAATTTTGCTATGGTCGTAGGCGTACTCACTATCATTACTGGTGGAATAATGCACTTAATAGAATGGGAATATTCAACTACCACCTTAACAATTGGACTTACCATAGTAACGGCCTATATACTAAAAGATGTTTTTAGCCCGGTGAAAGAAATAGAAAAAGACCCTCAAAATCAAGAAATACAAGTTTAAAAATAAACCCAGAATCTTTAATTACCTACTTTTCTAAGTTCCTAGTGAGGTATAGCCTAATGTACTTACAGCATTGGGAATTTAGAGCAAAGACAATGGCGAAAAGCTACTGGTTATACCGGTAGCTTTTTTTTGTTTTATAACTCAAGTATGTGCTCTTTTGAGTATCGCCAAACTACAAACACACTACTATTCTGTATATTAAAACAATTATAGTAATAATATAGCATCAAGGGTTTTAAACAATAACTTCTATACAATTTTGTATCTTAAACCCAAATTGGGAAACAGATGAAAAATATAGACAGGAGACAATGGTTAAAAACTGCAGGCCTTTCAAGTAGTTTTACTTTTATAGGAGGTTTAAGTACTATGGCTATGGACGTGCCTCAAATAGACCAAAGTCCTTATAATCCAATTGCAAAACTAAATTCAAATGAAAATCCCTATGGGCCGTCTAAAGCAGTCCGTAAAAAGATGACGGAATCCTTTGATAATGCCTGCAGGTATCCGTCTTTGGTGTTCAAACCTTTGTTAGAGCAGATTGCCGAAAAAGAAGGCGTATCAACCAAGCATATTGTGGTAACAGGAGGTTCTACTGAAGGTCTAAAAGCGACTGGCCTAACCTATTGCAATGGTGGTGGAGAAATTATAGCAGCCGACCCTACATTCCAGTCCATGATGACCTACGCTGAAAATTTTGGTGCCTATGTTCACCGTGTTCCAGTAGACGCTAAAATGGGACATGATTTAGAAGAAATGGGAAAAAGAATCAATTCTAAAACAAGGTTGATATTCATTTGTAATCCTAATAATCCAACCGGGACTTTATTGGATAAAAACAAACTACGAGATTTTTGTATCTCAGCTAGTGAAAAAACTATGGTTTTCAGTGATGAGGCCTATTATGACTTTATTACCGACCCTGACTACCCTTCTATGATAGAACTAGTAAAAGAAAACAGGAATGTTATTGTTTCCAAGACATTTTCTAAGGTATATGGCATGGCTGGACTACGTATAGGATATTTAGTAGCTAGACCAGACATAGCAACTAGACTACAAAAAAACATAATGGCAATGACCAATGTCTTAGCCATTGAAGCTGCCAAAGAAGCTTTAGTAGACAATGAATTCTATAAGTTTAGCATTACTAAAAATGTTGAAGCAAAAAACGCTATTTACAAAACCTTGAACGACCTTGGACTTGAATATATTCAATCGCACACCAATTTTGTATTCTTTAAAACCGGTAGACATATCAATGAGCTAATGCCACAGATGGAGAAGGAAAATGTACTAATAGGAAGACCTTTTCCTCCCTTTTATAAATGGGCTAGAATAAGTACAGGTACCCTAGATGATATGAAGCTTTTTGACAAGGCCTTAAAAAAAGTATTGACCTAATAAATTCATAGGTTTACTTTGAATTTTTTAGCTTCCCAGAAGGTTATATTTCATACTACACCAAAGACAATCTGAATACAGTAAAAAAATTAGTTACCAAAGAATGGAGCATAACTATTTCCAAAAAGAATCACTAATAAATTGTAAGCCCACTGGTAAAGATTCACGCCAATATGGCCAGGTATGTGCACCGTCTCTAACCCTGTACTCATGAGGTATTTTTAGTAGGGTTAGCTCTTTGTGTAATTGAGCATTTCCTAGTGTAAGAAAATCATCGTCCCCACAGTCAAAGTATAATTTCACTGTTTTTAGTAGAGCTGGGTCTTTGGATTGAACCAGATGAAGTACATCGTAGTCTTCATAACTTTTATTGAGTCTATTTTTACCTTTCTTACCCATCATATCTGGCATTGCTTTGGATACATACCCATTCATTCCGTCTTGCTCGGAAGAGGTAACTTCTTCTTCTGTAAACACAGCAGCACTGAAAGCAGCGCAGGCTCCAAATGTTTTGTCATACTTTAAGGCTAGTTTTAAGGAACCAGCGCCACCCATGGATAAGCCGCTAATTCCAGTATAACGTTTTCCTTTTCGAATACGGTATTGATTTTCAATATAAGGCAACAGTTCTTTAATGAACATGTCCTCATATGGGTAGGTTCCATCCGTTCTATTCATATAAAGCCTGTCATCGCCATCTGGCATTACGATGATCATTTCTTGTATGTTTCCTTCTTTAATTTCACCATCTACAATATGTTTCATTCCACCAGCTTCAATCCAGTCCGTTTCGTTACCTGTGTATCCGTTTAGGAGATATACGACTGGATAATTACGTTCAGACCGCTCATAACCATCTGGCAGATAGATAGAATACTTTACTTCTGTATTCAATAGCTCACTTTTCATACTCAGGCTTTCTAAGACTTTACTCTGAGCAACAAGCGTAACTGTACTACTAAATAGAAGGAAAAATAATATGAATTTTTTCATGAGGTTTGGTTTTAAATGTATTGGCAGTCTAGGAATGTTTTAAATTTTACAGTGTATATCGATATTATATTAACTAATTTAAAACGCTTAGTAACAATAGCACAGATAAGGTAAGTTTTGAATAATGTGAAGGTTCAATACAGCATAAAGGCCACCATAATAATACCTGTTGCCGCTACTGGCACAATAATCAGCATATAGAAAAATGAAATTATATTGGCCTTAAAAAATGAGGCCAACCATGAACTCCTATAAAAATTTCGCAATGCAATCATTAAGTAAACAATAAAAGAGAAACAAATAAGTACTTCAATCCAAATAGGAATCTCCCATACCTTATTTACTAAAAGCATAACGCAGAACGAGGTAAACATAAATGTGAAGAAATAAAAACTAAATACTAAATGATGGGCAAAAGTGGCTGGCTTCCAATAAAATACCTTAAGAAATAAAGCAAAAATGGGTAAGAGAAGAAACATAGCTATTGGAATGGTATCGAATAAGACTTGAAGAATACCCCCTCCTTGTTTTTCATAAAACTTAAGCATTTGTGTATAGAACCTTCGTCCAAAGGCATTTGTATCCTCCTCCATTCCCATTGCCTTCAATTTTTGATTCAACGGTGCGCCCTCTGTAATCAGGGAATCCAACAACTTACGTTCAAAACCAAATGAAATATTTGATACCCCAGCATCCGAAGTCATTACCGAATCTAATTCAACTAGTTCTTCATCGGAAAGGCCAATAAATTTTTGATTTTTTTTTAGAGCCATCTGGGCTTCTGCAATATCCAATGAATCCGCATTTACTGCAACAGAATCTAAACTGATTTCCTCATCAAAACTTTTTTTGATGGCCTCTGAAACCTTATAGTCTGCTTTGCGGATGGTAAATGAAAAAATAAAGAAAAAGACAACAGAAATAAAAAGGTAAAACTGTGCAGGATGTAGGTATTTAAGCCGTTTCCCATCCACAAAGCGTCGTGCAAGTACCCCAGGTTTTATCATAAGCGTAGCAAAACTCCTAAAAAACCGAGCGTCTATAGAAAAATAATTTTCTATAGTATTACTAAACAAAACACCAACGGTAAGGTTATCTGTAGCTTCCATGCCGCAGTATGGGCAGTATTCAAAAGATGAATCAAATGTTTGTTCGCAGTTTTTACACTGTTCAGTAGTTGGCATATAAAACGCTTTTTCTAAAAGTACAAAATA
>CALHVP010000051.1 GCA_938038975.1 uncultured Maribacter sp.
ATATCGTCATTTGCAAGTCCTTGCACTATAATAGCACTAGATTGTACACCAACGTTACCCGCCATCGCTGCAATTAAAGGTGTAAAAAGGAATAGTATCGTATACTGACGAAACATTTCCTCAAAGCCTCCCATAATTACCGCCGCACCAGCTCCACCGAAAAGACCTAGTATAAGCCATGGAAGACGGGCTCGTGTTAATTCCCAAATGCTATCATCTGCCTCTACATCTTGGGATATACCAGCAGCCATTTGGTAATCTTTATCTGCTTCTTCTCGGATAACATCTATAATATCATCAATAGTAATACGACCTACTAATCTACCAATTTCATCAATTACAGGAATAGCTTCCAAATCATATTTACTCATGATTTTTGCAACCTCCTCAGGTTTTTCGTTCACATTTACATAATCAACCTTAGGAATATATACGTCTTTTATTAATGCTGTGTTTTTAGCTGTAAGGAGGTCCTTTAAAGAAAGTCTACCCATAAGCATATCGTCCTTATCAACAACATATATGGAGTGCACTCTGGTTACATTTTCTGCTTGTTCACGCATTTCTGTTACACAGGCAAGTACGTTCCAGGTGTCACGAACCTTTACCAGTTCTTTGGCCATAAGTCCACCTGCGGAATTTTCATCATATCGTAATAAATCTACAATATCCTTGGCGTGCTCTCTATCTTCTAATTCAGATATAACCTCTTGAACAATTTCTTGTGGAAGTTCAGCAATGATATCGGCAGCATCATCTGTATCCAATTCATCTAGCTCTTCTGCAATTTCCTTTGAAGAAAGATTTCCCAAGATAGATTCCCGTACATTCTCATCTAGCTCGGTAAGAACATCGGAGGTCTTGTCGCTGTCCAATAACTTAATAAGATAGGTAGCCTGTTCTTTGTTAAGTTCATTAATGATTTCTGCGATATCTGCATAATGTACCTCTTCC
Source organism: uncultured Maribacter sp. (assembly GCA_938038975.1). Lineage (GTDB taxonomy): Bacteria > Bacteroidota > Bacteroidia > Flavobacteriales > Flavobacteriaceae > Maribacter. The sequence continues at coordinate 955 of CALHVP010000051.1, forward strand.
AAAAGAGAATTCAGGTTTGAATCTTTTTGGTTATCAATAAGCTGTTCTATTTCGCTTAGAAATTCGGATGTGAGTTTAAAGGGTGTCATCTGATATCTTCTTCGTAAGTACTATAAAATCTGCAACGGCTAGTTGCTCAGGACGCTTGTCAAATATAACATCTTCTTTGAGAATATCTGAAAGGTCAAAGCTTTTTAAACTGTTACGAAGTGTTTTTCTACGCTGATTAAAAGCAGCCTTTACTACCTTGTAAAGCATTTTCTCATCACATCCTAGTTCAACATCTTTCTTCCTAGTTAATCTAAGTACGCCAGATTGTACTTTAGGGGGCGGATTAAAGACTTCTGGATGTACCGTAAAAAGATACTCAGCATGATAAAAGGCTTGTACTAATACAGATAATATACCGTATGCTTTGCTTCCTTCTGGTGAACAAATTCTTTTCGCTACCTCTTTTTGAAACATACCTGAAAATTCGGGCACCTGTTTTTTTATTTCTAACATTTTAAAAACAATTTGAGTAGAAATATTATAGGGGAAATTACCTGTGATAGAAAATTGCTCTTCTCCGAAAAGAGTACTTAAATCGTACTTTAAAAAATCAGCCTCTATAACTCTAAAAGAACCCTCTCCTTCTAAGACTTTTGGATGTTCTAAAGGAAATGTATGGTTTAGGTAAACGATGGAATCTGCATCTAAGTCCATAGCCACCAAGTTTATTTCTTCTCTAAGTAGATACTTTGTAAGAACACCTGTTCCGGGACCTATTTCTATAACGTTTTTGCAATGGTCGTGACTTAACGTTTCTGCAATTTGTTTGGCAATGTCTTCATCTTTAAGGAAGTGTTGTCCTAGATGTTTTTTTGCTTTTACAGGAGCTTCTGCTTTGAACCTGCTGTTTTTTGTATAACTATCGCCTTTGCCTTTTTTCCTCTTTTTTTGCATGTTTCTTTGATATGGATTTTTAGGCGCTTCTTTAAATTGCGGTATGCTCGTGAACTACCTCTAATTCTGTTCGAAAAGCTACAAAGCTACCTGCAAATAATGCATTGGCTTCTTCTCTGAGTTTGGTAGCATCTTCAATGTAATACTTTTCAAGTGTAGCTTTATCCAATACGCTAAATTGAACAGAATAGGTAACTCCTCCCATATCTTCTTCTACAAGTACTTTGCTCATTTTAGCACCGATAAATTTACCAGTCGCCAACATATCTGGAATATGTTTGTCTTTCATCCACTTTACCCATCTCTCTTGTGTGGATTCTTCTATATTGGTTGTTACGTTGTATATGTACATTTGGTTGTTCGTTGATGGTTCTGCTAGTTACAATATTTGATGATTGTTATCTGGTGTTTTTATTTTCTTGCCCAAAACAATTCTTTCGTCCTATATTTTTCTCATTCCTATATCAAAATATGTATTGAATCTACCTATTTCTTTTTCATCTCTCTGCGTACTCATAAGTTAATTATGAGTTCCAATCTGTTGCCTATTTTCATTCCAACAGTTAATATTTAGGAACTTATTAATCTCTATTATCTTCTTTTTTTTTGACAGTTGTATCTTTTTAAAACTTGCATATAACGTCGATTACATTATATCGCGATTTTTTTAGGATCTAACATCTTTAATTTATGGCGTCACCACGAAGCATTCTAAAGTTCTTACGGGCCTGAGGAAAATAGTAGCTGTCTTGATAGTTATAAATGATTTTCTCGTATTTAGTTTTTGCTTTATTAGGTTGGTTAAGGATGTTTCTATACAATTCTCCTAAAGCGAAATAAGCATCATCTGCTAGAATTCCATTGGCATAGAATTCGGTAATTTTTAGATAATTTAGTTCCGCTTCTTCATATTTCTTTTGTGATTCCAATAACTGTGCTTGTCGTAACAAGGCTTCATCCTCTATTTTTTCTCCCTTGTGATTTTGAAGAATATCCTCCAAGGTGTCAATGGCGTCTTGTGTTTTATTTTGATAGGCTAAAAAATCTGCACGAGCATATTTTTTCAAAGCGGTTTGAGTAGAATCTTCAAGTGAATTGTCAGAAATTAAAAGACTTAATTGCATGGCATCATTGGCTATAAGCTGGGATGTAGAACCTCTTAGTACTTTTAATTGTGTAAGTGCCCATTCAAAATCACCTTTATAAAAACTGGTTTCTGCTACTTTATAACGCGCGTTTTGCCCAAGGATATCGTTTTTTAGTTTCTGTTGAATTTGGGAGAAGTAAATTAATGCTTCGTTAAATTTCTTATGGTAGACAAGGATATCACCTAGGGCCAATTTAATAAAAGCGGTTCCTCTTTGGTTAAGAGGTAGTTCTAAAGCATTCTTAAGCATTTCTATTGCAGGTTCAGGATTGTCCTTACGAAAGGTTAGGAAGTTTGCATAGGCTACTTGTAATTGTAATGTCCGGATTTTATAGCCGTGTAATTCTATTAATGCTTCATACCGTTTTTGAATAGCCTCTAATTGGTTTTTATTAGCGTTTGTTAAATCAATCTCAATTAGATTTAATTCTGCATCTAAGGCAGTAACAACATCATTAGATTCTCTGATGAGATATTCATAAACATCCCTAGCTACATCCCGATCATTTTCTTCTAAGGCTAATTTACCCAAACTTTCTAATCTTAAGGTATTGCCATCTTCCATTCGTTTGTAAATAGCCTTTTCTTGCCTAAAAGCACTGCTATATTGCTGTTGTTGTATAAAGAGCCAGCTTAAAAGCTCATTCCAAATAACATCTGGATTTTTTTGTGCATTTTCTAATAAAATAGCCTTAAGGGTGGTGTTGTTAAAGCTTTGCGCGTCTGAGGTAATGAAGGCATCAATACTTCTCAAAATATTTGATTTTGTGGTTTTCCCCTTGCGCATTAGATTTAGATAGGAACGGTACATTTTATCCACATTACCTTGTTCCCCGTATAAACGAGCCAATTGAAAGTTGTAATCCATATTGGAATTTAATTCCATTGCTTTTTGATATGCAGAAATTGCCCTGTCTAGTTCACTGTATTTTTGAAATTGATACCCTAACGCATAACCATAATTAGGATTTTCTCCAATTACATCAAGTGCCTTATCATAATAGCTATTTGCTTGTGCTATAGAGTCTTGTAAGGTGTAATTATAACCAAGCTCTATTAATAGGGAAGGATGTGGACTTTTACCTTTCAGTCTTTTTATTAAAAATTGTTTTGCATCTTCATACCGTTCTAGTTGCTGATAACAAGCGACTAAACCTTGTAGATAGTCTGTTCTTCTAGGACTTTTTTCGGCTAATTTTTCATAAAATACGACTGCTTTTTCAAAATCACCATCCGCAAAGTATTGTTTTGCCAAGAAATCTTCTTGGGCAAAACAGGTTGTAAGTAGCGTAAAATACGCAATAGTTATGATGAGAAAACGCATATTCAAAGATAAGGAGAATGGGGTAGGTAGCTGTTAAAGAAACTGCAAGTTTCTATTTAGGTTTTATTAAAGTATGAGTACTTTGTTGCTATCCATGCGCACATGGATTACTAACCCTACTATTAAACTACTGTAATATTATGTTAATCTGTGGCTATTAAAGCGTTGTTCTAACGTATGCGCAATAGTCATTCCAAACAGGGGAATAATTATCCTTAAGGTACCACTCTAATCTAATCTTAGTAATAGTTTGATTATTAAATTTCTCCCCATATAAAGACATGCTTTGGTCATTTTCCGTTGCTAGCCATTCTAGAAATTCTTCTTTAGAGTTAAAACTTACAATAGTAGATTGTGGGCCATAGCCATCATAAACGGTTGTGAGTTTAAATAAATCGTTTTCAAAGAATAAGCCCAAACCACAATAATCACGATGAGCATGATACAACCCATAATATACATCAGTAGCTTTTAAAAGCTTCTCTGTTACTTTTGCAGCTAATTCTTTTCCGTACGCTATTGTACTGAGGTTTATATAAAGTGAAGTCTCCTGTTTAATAAGGTCCTTGACTTGTATTTTTGGTGTCAGCAGATTCATTAGTGCTCTATGCTTTTGCCTTTATATAATATGGGCAAGGTTCTTAGTTAGTATAGCTATTAATCTATTCTGTCAAATCCGCAATATGGCACCAATACCTCTGGAATCTGAATCCCGTCTGCTGTCTGATAATTTTCCAAAATACCTGCCAATACACGGGGCAAAGCTAAAGAACTACCATTAAGGGTGTGTGCGAATTGACTTTTTCCGTTTTCATCTTTAAACCTTAGTTTTAGACGGTTTGCTTGGTAGGTTTCAAAGTTAGATACAGAACTAATTTCTAACCAACGGTCTTGAGCTGTAGAAAACACCTCAAAATCAAAAGTAAGTGCCGCTGTAAAGCCTAAGTCACCGCCGCAAAGACGTAAAACTCTGTACGGAAGTTTTAATTCCCTTAGAATATTTTTC
>CALHVP010000052.1 GCA_938038975.1 uncultured Maribacter sp.
TCTGGTATTCCTTTTATCTCATACGCCCACTTACGGCATATTTTCAAAGCTGTTTCTACCGCTTCTGCTCCAGTGTTCATAGGTAGAAGTTTGTCAAAATGAAAAGTTTCGGTAGCGTATTTTTCATACTTCCCTAGCATATCATTATAAAAAGCTCGTGATGTTAAGGATAGTGTTTTTGCCTGATTAACCATTGCATCTACAATTTTAGGATGGCAATGACCCTGATTTACAGCTGAATAAGCAGAAAGAAAATCATAATACTGCTTCCCTTCTACGTCCCAAACATGCACACCTTCTCCCCTACTTAGTACAACTGGTAGTGGATGGTAGTTGTGCGCTCCGTGTTTATCTTCCAATGCGATTGCATCTTCAGAAGTGATGTTTTCTAAAACTGACATAATAAAATTACTTTAAATAAAACTTTAGCAATTCCTTCTGTACCTTTTTCCTTTCGAAGTGTCGAAAATTCAGCGTAGGAGAGAAATCATCCTTGTAGCAGTACAAAATTACTAAAAAATTTAGTGAGTTAAAACATATTGGATACGCTGTTCTGTTTTAGAGTTCATAAGTCATAATAAACACTATAAAATTTAACCTTTTAAAGCTATGTAGGACTTCATTCTTTTCATTGAATACAATTGAACTATTTACAAAGTAATACTTAAGGAAAGTTCTAAAATAAGTGACCGCCTATTAAATATCGTGTCACATATAGAACACTAACAACTTAATTATAAAAGAAATGGAAATATTAGACAATATGCTTAATAGCATAAGTAATTCTGCAGGAGATTTTTTACCAAGTACACTTGGTGCCTTATTAATTTTAATTATCGGATGGTTCGTTGCCGGCTTCCTTAAAAGGATAATTACCAAACTAGTTAAGCGAACTGGAGTAGATGATAAGATGAATAGCGACAAAATAACCATATCTTCCTTTGTAGGTAAGTTAATTTACTTTCTAGCAATGATTTTTGTTTTCATGCTTGTACTAGAGAAACTAGGAATGCAAAGCGTCTTAGACCCAGTTAAAAACTTACTAAACGGTTTCTTAGAATATATTCCAAATATTATCGGTGCTGGTCTAGTTGGCTACATTGGCTATATGCTAGCCACAATGGTTTCCGAACTTGTGGGTATGTCTGGTGAAACGATTAAACGCTTTATGCCTAAACTTGGTATTTCTGAAGGGTTTGACTTAGTTGGTATCCTAAAAAAGATTGTTTTCATATTTATATTCATTCCTTTATTAATATCCGCTTTGAATATTTTAAATATGGATGCTATTTCTGAACCTGCAACAGAAATCCTTACTCAATTCTTTAGTGCTATTCCTAAGGTTTTGTTAGCTGCTTTTATTCTTATACTATTTGTTGTTGGAGGGAAATTTATAACCCAAATGATAAAAGAAATATTAGAAAAAATGAACTTGGATAAACTAACCAGTCAATTACACTTGGGTAGTATTACTAAAAACACCAATCTTCCTAAAACGATAGCTAATCTAGCGTATTTCTTTATTGTTATTTTTGGTCTTTTAACCGCTTTAGAGAAATTAGAATTTGCTCAACTCACAGAAATAATCCACACAATTACAGCATTATCTGGTAAAATTCTATTTGGCCTTATTATAATCCTTATCGGTAATTGGGTATCCATGTTGGCTAAAAACTCTTTTGGCAAAAATGAATCCAATACGTTTGTTGCCTCTATAATTCGCACAACTGTTTTAGCTATTTTCTTAGCCATGGGTCTAAAAACAATGGGAATGGCAGATGATATAATTAATATGGCTTTTGGGATAACCCTAGGAACAATTGCAGTCACTGTAGCACTATCATTCGGACTAGGTGGTAGGGAAGCTGCTGGTAAGCAAATGGGTAAGATTTTGGAAAAATTCAACGGTAAATAATACATTACAATTTAGTTTAAGTTGATTAGGGAACGCTCAAAAAGCGTTCCTTTTTCTTGTTATTATGGTTACAAGTAAGAACTCAATAAAAATTAATTTCCCGTTATTATTCTCTTAAAAGCCTTCAAATATCTAGAGTGATTCCTATTTTTGCACCATGCGAAAAAAGAACAAACGACAGGTTTTTGAAAATGTAGAAGTAGTTGATGCAGGAGCGAAAGGAAAAACTATCGGAAAAGCACCTGATGGCAGGGTAATTTTTTTAACTAACACTGTACCTGGTGACGTGGTAGACGTACAGACTACTAAGAAAAGAAAAGCATATTTTGAGGGAGTTGCTATTAATTTTCACTCACTTTCCAATAAACGTACTGATCCAGAATGCGAGCATTTTGGTGTTTGTGGTGGTTGTAAATGGCAAGACATGGGTTATGAACATCAACTATTTTACAAACAAAAAGAAGTTGAAAACAATCTAAAACGCATAGGTCATCTTGAGTTACCGGAAATAACACCAATAAAAGGGGCTAACGAACAGTATTTCTACAGGAATAAAATGGAGTTTTCTTTTTCTGATAGTAGATGGCTGACATTAGATGAAATACAATCCGATACGAGAATAACAGATAAAAATGCATTAGGATTCCACATTCCTGGTATGTGGGATAAGATTTTAGATGTTAATAAATGTCATCTTCAGGCAGACCCTTCCAATGCTATACGATTGGAAACTAAAGCTTTTGCCACTAAAAACGAGATTACCTTCTTTAACCCAAGAAATCAACATGGGATGCTAAGGACACTAATGATTCGAACCTCGTCTATTGGTGAGATAATGGTATTAGTGCAGTTCTATGAAAATGAAGAAACGAAAAGACTACTATTATTAGAGCATTTAAAAACTACATTTCCAGAAATCACATCGTTATTATATGTAATCAATCCAAAGCAGAACGATACCATATATGACCAAGAGATAATTTGCTATAATGGTCGTGATCATATTTTTGAAGAAATGGAAGGCCTTAAATTCAAAATTAACGCCAAATCTTTTTATCAAACCAATTCAGATCAAGCGTATGAATTATATAAAATTACGAGGGATTTTGCTGGACTAACTGGAAACGAATTGGTGTATGATTTATATACTGGCACAGGAACCATAGCTCAATTTGTAGCTAAAAATGCTAAAAAAGTAATAGGAATAGAATCTGTTCCAGAAGCCATTCTTGATGCTAAGTCAAATGCTGAAAACAACAAAATAACTAACGTTGACTTTTTTGTTGGAGATATGAAGAATGTGTTTAACGCGCAATTCATTTCTGAACACGGCATACCAGATATTATAATAACTGACCCACCAAGAGATGGCATGCATAAAGATGTAGTCCAACAAATATTAAATATTGCGCCTCAAAAGGTTGTATATGTTAGTTGTAATAGTGCTACACAAGCAAGAGACTTAGAGTTAATGAAAGTTCTATATGATGTTACAAAAGTGCAGCCAGTAGATATGTTTCCTCAAACACATCATGTTGAAAATGTTGTACTTTTAGAGAAGAAATCTATTATCAACACTAATTAAAATAGAACTAGTGAGAATTTAGAGTAAAACAACCTTTGTCAACTGCCACGAGGCAAGCTCACAATGTAATCAGAAGGAAACGCCTTCAATATTTCGATGTAAGCCTTGGAACATTTAAATCTCGATTATCGAGTAAATCTTTAATAATAGGTCAACAAGATTTTATATAAATGAAAAATTTTGGATACGGTATTTTAGTATTTATTTGCCTTTTTACGATAGCTTCTTGCGAAAAAGACGATATCTGTGTAGAAGGAAATACACCATTAATGGTTATTGAATTTTTTGATATAGATGATAGAGATACCCCTAAAAATGTCACAGCATTCAGAGCTGTAGGTGAAGGACAAACTGTTACTGTAAATACGGTTGCAGACAGAACAAGTTTAAGTTCAATCACCGTTCCTCTTAAGACAGATATAGACAATACAGGTTTCCTACTTATATCAGGCTCAGATGATAATGATGATGGTTTTGAAATTGGTAATATTGATACTGTTACGTTTAATTACGCAAGATTAGAAGAGTTTAAGTCACGCGCATGCGGTTTCATTGTTACTTATGAAGAACTAGATGGTGCACTACAAACCGACACCGATAACTGGATTCAAGAAATCGAAATTATCCAAACTGAAATCATTAACTCAGATTCTACCCATGTTAAAATATATCATTAGGCTAAGTCTTTTCTTGGGAGTGGTTTCGTTAACTGCCCAAAGCAAACCCATAGATACCAAACCAAAAGACACGGTAATTCACAAACAGTCTTATGGACTAAGAGTTGGCTTAGACCTTAGTAGAATCATTAGGTCCTCTTTAGATGATGATTATACCGGTTTAGAGATAGTAGCAGATTATCGTCTTACACAAGATTTATATCTAGCCGCAGAGTTAGGAAATGAAGACATAACACAGCAAGAGGATTTATATAGTTTTAATACCTCAGGGAGTTACCTTAAAGTTGGAGTGGATAGAAACACGTATGCAAACTGGTATGGAGAACAAAATCTGATTTTCTATGGAGGTAGAATAGGTTTCAGTACATTTAACAATACATTAAACGACTACCAAATATTTGATAATAATAGATATTGGAATCCCGATGGTTTCGCAACTGTATCAGAAGAGGTAGAAGAATTTAATAGCCGAACAGCATCTTGGATAGAAGCTGTTTTAGGTACAAAATTTGAGGTATTACCTAATATATTCTTAGGTGCAAGTGTACGCTTAGCCTTCCTTTTTACAGATGCTAATGAAGGTAGATTTCCAATCTTATACGTGCCAGGTTTTAATAAGGTAACGTGGGATAGTAAATTTGGTGTAGGTTACAATTACTCTATTTCTTATTTCATACCCCTGTATAAAAAGAAGAAGAAAGTGAAAAAAGTAACCCAAGAGGAACAAGCGGAATAAAAAATTACATCGCTTTAGGTGATTTCATAAAAACCCATTTCATCATCAATTTCTCTTTACCTGAATCACGTACAACCGCAAATTTTGGTGCTAACAAAGTGGCAAATATTGCTGCACCAATTGCCAAGTATAAACGTGGTACTTCCATAAAATAACCTACCCCAAATCTAGCAATCAAGAATAACAAGGCAAATCCTAAAAAATTAAAAAGCAATGCTTTGTGTTCTAACTTCATAATTAGGATTCCTTATTATATTTCGCTTTTTTGCTTCCTTCGTACATGACATATTGTACAAGTCTTGATTCTAAATGGCTATTAAAGACTTTAATTTTTCTTGAAGGCCTAAGACCAACAAACTTCAAAGCTTGTAAATTAGAAGTAATGAACCAGGCGCTAGTTCCTGGGTAAGATTGTTTTAGTGTATCACCAATATCAGAATAAAATTCTTCTACATCAAAGTCAGAATCTAAATCAGATCGGTCTAACCTTTCGCCATAAGGAGGATTAAAACACATATGCAAAGGTCCCTCATTTTGTTTTTCAGTCTTGAAAAAATTGGCTCTTTTAACCGTAATATAATCGTCTAAATTTGCGTTTTCTATATTTTCCTCTGCTTTTCTAATGGCAGAAGGAGCTTTATCATAACCTATAATTTTGTGATTAAACTCTCTGGTTTTCTTTAAGCTAGAATCTACTATCTTTTCGTATAAATCTGCATCAAAATCAGGCCATTTTTCAAATGCAAAACCCTTTCTGTTAATATTTGCAGGAATATTACAGGCTATCATTGCCGCTTCGGTAAGCATAGTCCCACTACCGCACATAGGGTCTAGAAAATCACATTGACCATCCCAACCACTTAACAATAGTAAACCAGCTGCCAACACTTCATTTATAGGTGCAATATTGGTAGATATTCTATACCCACGATGGTGCAAAGAACTTCCAGAGCTATCCAAAGAAACATTACAATGATTGTTATATATATGAATATTAATTCTCAAATCTGGATGCTTCACATCTACGTTAGGCCTTTCACCATCTGTATCCCTAAACTTATCTACAATTGCATCTTTTGTCTTTTGAGAGATATATAATGAATGTGTAAATTGTTCTGAGTTCACTGTAGAGTCAATAGCGAAAGTATCGTGAATAGACATATATTCTGTCCAGTCCATATTATATATCTTTCGATATAGGTCTTTTTCGTCTCGTACCTGAAAAGAGTTAATAGGCTTTATAATTTTGATTGCCGTTCTTAAACATAAATTAGCTTTATACATAAACCCAGAATCGCCCTCAAACGCGACACTCCTTGTACCCTCTACTACGTTACTCGCACCCAGATTTCTAAGCTCCTTTGAGAGTATTTCTTCAAAACCAAAAAGTGTTTTGGCTACCATTTTAAAATTATTCCCCATATCCTCTTTTTAACATACCGCAAAAATACGCTAATTTTGACGCAGAAGTCGTTAGATGACCACTTCGGTTCAAAAAGACTAACCAACATATACATGAACTACATTCTCCCTATCCTTGGGGTACTTATAAGTTTTGCTTTTGTTTACATTACTAAACCTAAGAAAAAGGAACATTTTAAGCTACTCTTAGCCTTTAGTGGTGCCTTCTTATTGGCACTTACTATTTTTGAATTACTACCGCAGGTGTACCAAGAATCGTCAGGTAAAACCATAGGTATGTATATCATGGGAGGAATTCTGTTACAGATTTTTCTTGAGTTCTTTTCAAAAGGAGCTGAACATGGTCATGTACATTTATCTAGTCAGAACACAGAATTTCCATGGCTACTTTTCGCTAGCCTTTCGTTGCATTCATTGCTAGAGGGTCTACCAATACATAGTAACCATACCATAGTCTATGGTATTCTAATTCACAAAATACCTATTGCAATCATACTGAGCATATTTTTATTGGGCTCCAAGTTAAAGCCTGTGTATGCCATATTATTTATCTTTTTGTTTTCCCTAATGACTCCGTTAGGTACATATTTAGCTGCTAACTTAAAGTTAGTTTCAGAATATAGTATGCCACTAAACGCACTTGTAATTGGTGTATTTCTTCATATCTCCACCGTTATTTTGTTCGAAAGTTCAGAAGGACACAAATTTAATTTAAGGAAATTACTAGTTATCATTTTAGGTATTATAATTGCTTATTTCTTATAGTTAAAAAATATTATTATTCAATTCACGTTTAAAATTTATGAAAAAACTCTTATTCTGTCTCCTAATTTTAAATTTAGTTCTTGTAAGTTGCTCAAATGACCCAGATAACGAGCTAAAAGAGACTCCGGATGTTACAGTACCAGAATTGAACTTTAGTTTATCTGGAATAACAGAAAGTCAAACAAACGAACCTGTAATAGTTAGCAATCAAATTGAAATTAATATTGACGCTAAAGATGAAGGTGGTATTGCAAAAATTGAAGCCTTTCTAAACAATGAGAAAGTAGGGGAAGATAATTCTGCGCCTTATAAGATTATAGTAGACGTTTCCTCTTATACTTCAAAAGTAATTTCCACAAAAAAATATAAGAACTACACCCTAAAAATTACTGCAACTGATAAAGCTGGCAATACCCAATCACAAGAACAAATTATAAATATTGATAACGAAAAACCAACAATTACATCCGTTTCTCTAGAAAATGGTTCCATTATTAATGGCAATGAAAATCTAGTCACATTTGATGTTACCGACAACCTAGAGTTAAGTTCCATTAAAGCATATTTAAATGAGGAATTGCTTCCAGAAATTACCATAGACAATTTTGAGCTAAATATTAACACCTTAGAATTAGAAGATGGTGAAAACCAACTGAAAATAGAAGCTGTAGATTCGGCTGATAATATTGGGGTTTATGATGTGGTTTTTATTTCTGATAATACAGGTCCAGAAATCAGCTTTGACAGTTTGACTGAAAATCAAGTTATCGATGAGACTATTACACTAAATCCTATCATTTCGGATTCATATTCTGCAATAGAATTGATAGAAATTCTTAATGGAGAGACAAGTTTAATTACATTTCAAAACGAGACAGATGTTAGTTTTGATTTTGATCCAAACCTATTTGAGACTGGCACCAATTCTCTTAAATTTATAGCCGCTGACGTTTTGGGGAATACCTCAGAGCTAGTAATTCCGATATCAATTTATCGTAGATTAATCACTCTAAACTTTCCAACTAACTATTTCGACCCCAGATTAGCAAGAATTTATGTTTTTGCATCAGACATGGAAGGTAATCTTCTGGATACGCAAAGAGTACTTAAGACTTCTGAACAAATTACACTACGCACAATAAGTGATTTTTCTCCTAATCAAGAATTCATGCTTACGTTCGGCCAATATAGCACGGGAGAGTTTGGAAATTCAAGTGAGTTTACAACCCTGCTAAACCTTAAAACATCTACATTAAATACGATTAACTTAAAAACATATCCTAGATTTGAAAATGGGTCCGCAAGTTCTACCGCGTTCCAAGCACAAGGCTTTGATACTGATGACAATATAGGAATGACTATAGAAGGTTTTGGATATGGAGGCGATTTTAATAATCAGCAAGGTGAAATTAAACTCCAAAGACGAAGAAATACAACTAGTGCTATAAATTCCGATTTCATTTATCTTAAAAAAACAAATTTCACCTTAAATGAACGTAGTTACTATCTCTCTGATAGGGAAATACCTTCAGATTTTGTTTTTACCCCAGAATTATTTACCAATGAAAGCTTAGAAAAAAGATTCTATAACCCAATTGTTAATGGAGGCAGTAACTTTCAATCAACAATGTATAATATTAGTGGATACATCAATGACGAAGATTTCCAAAATAATGTTTATCATAGACTTGCCGCGAGAGGATATGGTAACATCCCAACCGAAGGTATACCCTATTACTTCAATACTATTTTTGATAAATATAAATATAGTATTAGAATCAATGACTATTTTACTGAAAGAACTGGAGAGCTTTTAGAATCATATGAAACATTAGATTGGACAATAGACTATTCTTTTTCTAATAATGAAATAGATATTATTAAAAGTGGAAATGGACATTCCGTTGGTAAGATTTATATCGATGAAAATTCACCTGTTATTATAAACAATTTGAACATTAGTTATCGTTGGAATATTGTTTTTAACAGTCAAAATACCGATAAAATAAAGCTTCCTAAAATTCCTGAAGAACTACAGTCTTGGGGGTTTTATGAAGTATATGACCAACAATATTTGGATGTTATACAAGTAGAATTAAAGCGTTATGATAACATTGACTCGTATGACGAATATCTTACTAAAATAATCAAAGACAATCGCCACTCTTACCTTGTTTCTCCTGTAATGGAATCAAAATTTAAATCTTTACTCGAGGGCGGGTATTATTATTATAATAGAGCGCCTCATTTTTTACTCGATTAATTATTTTCTTAAATATAATCTATATGTTATTATATGGAAAATGATTTTTATGAAGCTTTAATTAAGCCCTTTATAGTATAAGAATGTTCAGCAAAGAGGAATCGCGAAAATTACGGGAAGAATTTTGGATTGCATTTGGAAAATCATATCCAAGAAAATGGCTTTTATATAAAACCGATATAAAAGGTCTAAACTTAAAATTTCATTTTGACTTAAAAAAGGCTATCGTATCTATGGATGTGGATGGTGATTTAGAGCAGCGAATTGAAAATTGGGAAAAAGTAATTTCACTAAAATCTATTCTTTTAGCCGAGTATTTACCTGATGTACTATTTGAAGATGAATATTTCTTGGAAAATGGCAAAGAAATTTCAAGAGTCTACATTGAGAAAAAACAGGTGTCAATACATAATAAAAATACCTGGCAAGAAACCATGGTATTCTTCTATGATAACATGTCGCAATTAGAAGACTTTTTTATGGAATACGAGGATATCTTAAAATGACCAGTCCTTTAATTATCTTTAAATACTCAAAATTCCCTTCTAAAACTCGGTATTCATAAAACATCATGGATAAGAAAAAGTAAATTATATTGGAAATTGTATAAACCAATAAGAAAACAAATGAGATTAAAAACGTTCTTTTTCCTTAGCCTCATTTTTACTAGCAATATGATACTTAGTCAAAATGCAGAACCCTTTATATTATCTGATGAATGGCTAGCAGAAATCCAAACAATAGCCCCTGCAGAGCCTACAGTGCAAACAGATTCAAAAAAGCATATTTTAATTTTCTCCCTCCATACAGGTTTTGAACATTGGACTATACCACATACTGAAGCAATTATTAAATTAATAAGTGAAAAATCAAGTACATATCAAATTACCACCTCTAAAGATATCAGTGTTTTTAACAAAAAGTCGTTAAAAGATTTCGATGCTATTGTATTAAATAACACTTGTTCTAAGCCGGAACATCGTAACCTATTCTTAGATGCTTTTCTACAGGACACCACCTTAACAGAAAAGCATAGCCATCGATTAGCTAGGAAAATGGAATCAAATCTTTTAAACTTTGTAAAAAAAGGAAAAGGATTGATTGTACTTCATGGTGGAATTACCATGCTAAATAAATCTAGCGAGTTTAGTACTATGATAGGTGGTAGTTTTGATTATCACCCTAAACAACAACAGATTCAAATAAACCTTGTAGATTCAAAACACCCATTGGTGAATGCTTTTGAAGGGCAATCATTTTCTCATATTGATGAACCCTACTTTTTTAATAATGCATATACAGATACTAATTTCCGACCCCTGCTCTCAATGAATGCAAACGAAGTAATTGGTAAAAGAGAAGGCCCTAAACAAAATATTCAATATCTGTCATGGATAAAAAAATATGGCAATGGTCGTGTATTCTATTGCGCACCATCTCACAATCCTCAAAGTTATAGGAATCCTCAGCTCTTACAATTTCTATTAGATGGTATACAATATGCAGCAGGTGATCTTAAATGCGATGATAGCCCTTTAAAATAGCTTCAATAGTTCTTCTTCTGTATATTCTCCTCCACTTTTAGATTTCATACGCCGTAGCTCCTTTACTTTCTCAGCTGTTATACCTTTTGGGTTATCCGAAAAACCGTTGGTAACGTAAGAAATAATATCAGATATATCGGTATCAGTTAAAGTTTCGTTGGCTAGTAAACCGGGCATGGATTGATTAAGCTCATATAACTTACCGTTAACATGTACAGGACCTGTGAGACCGTGAAGCATAATCAAGGCTAGTCTTTCTATTGGTTCTGACGCATATTCAGAATTAGCTAAAGGCGGGGCTAAACCATTCATTCCTTCTCCATTTATCCCATGACAGGCAGCACATATCTGACGAAAGAGTTTTGC
>CALHVP010000053.1 GCA_938038975.1 uncultured Maribacter sp.
AGAACATAAGGATTCTTTAAGTGGTTTGTCAGATAAAGACCGTAAAGCCGTAATGGACGGTTTAGGCATGGCTGCAAGTGCCTACAGAGGTTCTATTTATGATAATGGTTTTTCGGCTCAGAAAGAAGATATTACTAAAAACGATTTACTGCGTTTTTCTGAATTAACACTAATTTTTATTGACCACTCCATTAATGCAAATAAACGTAGCGATAATTTGTATCATGCGTATAACTTAATGACTGTAGAGAATACAGAGGAAGTGTCTATTTCCTATTTAAGTGAAATGTTAGAAGGTCAAGTTGCAGTGCTTAGTTCTGGGTATTTGGATGCTACCCAAAGTTTAGAAGTGCTAGACGCATTAAAGCAAAGTGCTTTGTTTAGAGAAGATCAATATAGTTATCTCTTATACCCGAATAAGGAAAGACCGCGTTTTACAGAAAGAAATAATATACCATCAAATGCTGTTTCATCTTCTAAACTATTACAACGCCTTATGAAGGAAGGTAATTTGGAAGTGATAGAGCAAGACGATTTAGGCACGTATCATTTTAACGGTAATTTTAATAATGCTAAAAGCTTAGAAGACGCACTAGACCATTTAGATGCATCTTATTCGGACTTAGTTTCACAAGAAAAAACTTCTTTGCTTCAGGTTTTTGAAACTGTTTTTGATCACAAATCATTTACGGGACGCTCAGGTACTTTTTACGGTTATGAAGGATTGGGTTCTATCTATTGGCATATGGTATCTAAATTAGCTTTAGCGGTTCAAGAGTGCTGTTTAAAAGCTATTGCTAAGGATGAAAGTGATGAAACCATTGGCAGGCTATTAGAACACTATTACGAAATAAATGCAGGTATTGGAGTACACAAATCTCCTGAACTGTATGGCGCATTTCCAACTGATCCTTATTCTCATACACCTGGTGGCAAGGGTGCTCAACAGCCGGGTATGACCGGAC
This sequence comes from uncultured Maribacter sp., assembly GCA_938038975.1. GTDB lineage: Bacteria > Bacteroidota > Bacteroidia > Flavobacteriales > Flavobacteriaceae > Maribacter. The sequence goes on from CALHVP010000053.1 coordinate 966, forward strand.
AGGTGAAAGAAGATGTTTTAAATCGTTTTGCTGAATTGGGACTTGTTGTTACCAATGGGTTGCTTCATTTTAAACCAAGATTAGTGTTACGAGACGAGTTTTTAAACCAACCAGAGCAGTTTGAATATGTAGATGTTTTGGGAGCAACTAAGGTAATTCAACTTGATAAGAATTCCCTGTGTTTTACCTATTGCCAAGTACCAATTGTTTATCAAATAGCAACTTCAGAAGCTATTACTGTAACATTAAATGATGGTACTTCAATAGCAATAGACGGTTCGGAACTTGGAGCGGTGTATAGTGATATGCTATTTAAAAGAAATGGGGCTATTTCAAATTTAACGGTGTCTGTTATAAAGTAGAAATTCATGAGGATAGGTTTAAAAACTTTTTGGATTCTACTATTCATCTCAGTGGTTTTGGGTTGTCAAAATAATGATAGTACACAAACCAAAACTGCAGCTGATATTTTAGGTAATCCAGAATATTTAGCGATTTCCTATGGAGGTTATCGTGGAAATAAGAGAGATATACAGCCCACTTTAGCAGAGCTTAAAGAGGATATGAATATCCTATCTGCTATGGGTATTAAGTTAATTAGAACGTATAATGTACATTATACGCATGCTGAAAATGCTTTAAAGGCAATAGCGGAACTAAAAGAGGAAGATGCTGATTTTGAAATGTATGTAATGTTAGGAGCATGGATAGATTGTGAAAATGCATTTCACAGAGAAGGGGTAGAGCCAAACCACGAGGCGGAGAGCGAGCGTAATCCTGTAGAAATTGCGAAAGCAGTTTCCTTGGCTAAAAACTATCCAGATATTGTAAAAATAATTGCTGTAGGGAATGAAGCTATGGTAAAATGGGCTGCGAGTTATTACGTACAACCTGAAGTTATTTTAAAATGGGTGAACCACTTGCAAGAATTAAAAAAATCAGGAGAGCTATCTAAAGATCTTTGGATAACAAGTTCTGATAATTTTGCGTCTTGGGGTGGTGGTGGAGCTGAATATCATGTAGATGATTTAACGAAACTTATTCATGCCGTAGACTATATTTCTATGCATACTTATCCCATGCATGATACGCACTATAATTCAGCATTTTGGGATGTTCCAGAAGCAGAAAATGACCTTTCTAAAACAGAAAAAATAGATAAGGCAATGCTCAGGTCTAAAAATTATGCTATTTCTCAATACAAAAGTGTAGTGGATTACATGAAAAGCGTTGGAGCTACTAAACCAGTGCACATAGGCGAAACTGGTTGGGCAAGTTTTGCTGGTGAGCTTTATGGAGCAGAGGGTTCAAAGGCAACAGATGAGTATAAGCAAGCTATCTATTATAAGCATATTAGAGAATGGACAAATGAAAATAATATTTCTTGTTTTTATTTTGAAGCCTTTGATGAGCAATGGAAAGATGCTAAAAATCCTCAGGGTTCAGAGAATTATTTCGGACTTATAAACCTACAGGGAGAAGCCAAATATGCAGTTTGGAATTTGGTTGATGAAGGGTATTTTAACAGTTTAACTAGAAATGGAAAAACTATTTCTAAAACATACAACGGTGATCTGGAAAGCCTAATGCAGGATGTTGCAGCACCTTCTAGTAAGTTTGAAAGTATAGAATTAATCGAAATTGAAGAATAGGGTATTGACACCCAGATAAGAAAATTAGTTATGTCAAAAAGTATCGTATATAGTTTTAGTTTTTTATTGCTTTTAGTTTTTTCATGCAAAGTTGAAAGTAATTTGAATCAGGTGTCAGTAAACGGGCGTACCATATTACTTAATGATAGTCCGTATGTAATTAAGGGAATTTGTTATCATCCTGTCCCTATTGGCAGTGATCTAAGGGATTTTGAAAATTTATCAGAAGACCTCACCTTAATGAAAGAGGCTGGCATTAATACCATACGAGTATATGAACCAATTAAGGAAGAGGCTGTTCTAGACCAAATGGCAGCAGAAGGTTTTAAAGTAATCATAGGATTTGGCTACAATCAAGACGGCGTGTATGATATTCTTTCTGGTAGTTATTTGGAGTATGTAGAAAAGTATAAGAGTCATGAAGCAATTTTAATGTGGGAGCTTGGAAATGAATACAATTACCATCCACAATGGTTTAGTGATGATATCGCAAATTGGTATTCAATTTTAAACACTTCAGCCAAACTAATTCAAGAAGCGGATAGTACACATCCTGTTACTACTGCACATGGAGAATTACCTGATGCTTTGGCTTTGTCTATGTGTTCTACTATTGATGTTTGGGGCATGAACGTGTATCGTTGGGATAACCCAGAGAAAATATTTAAAGAATGGGCTGCTATTAGCAATAAACCTATGTATCTATCAGAAGCTGGTGGTGATAGCTTTATGACATCAACAAAAAATGGATATGAAGTTGGTGTAAATGAAAGGGCCCAATCAGATGCTAATTCAAACATCTTAGAATCTGTATTTAATAATTCAGATATATGTTCTGGCGTAGCTATGTTTTCTTTTACAGATGGCTGGTGGAAGGCAGGTAATAATACTACACAAGATGCTGGAGGTATTGCTCCTAATAGTACAGGAGTTCCTTATGACGGAACACCTAACGAAGAGTACTGGGGTATCGTTGATATTGATAGGAATAAAAAGAAAACCTTTGATGTAATAAGCAAGAAATATAAAAGTATTACCCAAGAATAAAAATAAGTATTGCTTGTAATTTTTATCAATAATTGAAGTATTTCTAAGATAATACTGAAACAGAAAACGGAATAATGGCGGTGAAAGGGGAATCAAATGTACATGCGAAAGATATACTAGGCAATCCGGATTATCTAGCCATTTGTTATGGTGGTTATCGCGCAAAAACGAGAGAAGTTCAACCTACTATTGCCGAATTAAAGGAAGATTTACAAATTCTTTCAGCGATGGGGATTAAGCTTATCCGAACTTATAATGTACAAGTAGCCTTGCCGCACGCTTCAAATATTTTAAAAGCTATTACAGAGCTTAAAAGGGAAAAGCAAGGTTTTGAGATGTATGTAATGTTGGGGGCATGGATAGATTGTGAAAATGCATGGACAGAACATACGCCGAACCACGAGATAGAAAGTGAAGAGAATGCTGGTGAAATAGCACGTGCAGTTTCACTCGCCAAACAGTATCCAGATATTGTTAAGATTATAGCTGTTGGAAATGAAGCAATGGTTAGATGGGCTACAAGTTATTTTGTGCGGCCTAAAGTCATATTAAAATGGGTAAATCACCTTCAAAAACTAAAAAGAGAAGGAGACCTGTCTGCCGATTTATGGATTACTAGTTCGGATGATTTTTCATCTTGGGGAGGTGGGGATAAAACCTATAGAACAGTAAATTTAGAAAAACTGATTCACGCTGTAGATTATGTATCTATGCATACGTATCCAATGCACAATACCCATTATAATCCCCAATTTTGGTTGGTGCCAACTAGCGAAAATAATTTAACCAATAGCGAAAAGATGGAATATGCAATGTTGCGTGCTCAAAAATTCGCTATTACTCAATATAGAGATGTAAAAGCTTATGTAGAAAGGATAAGTCCAGATAAACCCGTACATATTGGAGAAACGGGTTGGGCAACTATATCTAACGGCTTTTACGGTGCAACGGGATCAAGAGCTACAGATGAATACAAATCTGGCCGTTATTATGAATTAATGCGACAGTGGACAGTAAAAGAAAATATTTCATGCTTTTATTTTGAGGCATTTGATGAACAATGGAAAGATGCAGAAAACTCGCAAGGTTCTGAAAATCACTTTGGTCTCATTAGTTTAAATGGCGAAGCGAAATATGCGCTTTGGAAGCTTGTGGATCAAGATAGATTTAGTGGTTTACAACGTAATGGTAACCCTATTTCAAAAACATATAAAGGGGACAAGAATAAATTAATGCAATCTGTACTGTTACCTCCCCTAAAATAATAAGTCATGAAGGTTTTAAAAATATTTAATTGTATAATAATAGCTACGATTGTTATGTCAGCATGCACACCAAAGCAAGTATTAGAAGTTGAGGTATTTGAAACATCTGCTAGTGGTCATAAATTAACTAAGATTACCGAGTTCGCCACGTCAGATTCCATTTCTGTGATTCATATTCTGCCAAATCAGAAGTTTCAAACGATAACTGGTTTTGGTGGGGCTTTTACAGAATCTTCCGCTTATTTATTAAATCAGTTAAGTAAAGAAAATAGAGACACCATATTAAAAGCATATTTTGCCTCAGATGGTGCAAACTATTCGTTGACGAGAACACATATGAATTCATGTGACTTTTCATTATCTCAATACTCATACGCACCTGTTGTTGGGGATATGACTTTGGATCATTTTACCGTAGAAGAAGATAAAGCAGACCTTATTCCCATGATTAAGGATGCCATGCGATTTTCGGATGATGGTTTTAAGTTATTTGCATCACCATGGACAGCTTCACCTTGGATGAAGGATAATAAAGATTGGGTAGGTGGTAAGTTATTACCCGAGTACTATGATACTTGGGCTTTGTTTTTTTCCAAATATATAGACGCTTATAAGGCAGAAGGAATCCCAATTTGGGGTTTTACGGTAGAAAACGAACCACATGGTAATGGTAATAATTGGGAAAGCATGCATTTTTCACCAGATGAGATGACCAACTTCGTGCAACATCATTTAGGGCCAAAATTGGAAGCTGATGGTCATGGAGATAAAATCATATTGGGTTATGACCAAAATAGGGCTGGTTTAAAAGAATGGGTAGATTCTATGTTCGCAAATGAAGCAACTTCTAAATATTTTGATGGTACGGCCATTCATTGGTATGAAAGTACATTCGAAGTATTTCCTGAGGAATTGCAATATGCACATCATAAAGCACCTGGTAAATTATTAATTGAAACCGAAGGTTGTGTGGATTCTGAGGTGCCAGCTTGGAAAGATGATATGTGGTATTGGAACAAAGAAGCTACGGACTGGGGCTGGGATTGGGCTCCAGAGGAACAGAAATACTTACATCCAAAATATGCACCAGTAAATAGATATGCCAGAGATATTATAGGCTGCTTGAATAATTGGGTTGATGGATGGGTAGATTGGAATATGGTCTTAGATAAACAGGGTGGTCCAAACTGGTTTAAAAACTGGTGTGCCGCTCCGGTTATTGTAGACCCAGATGCAGATGAGGTGTATTTTACCCCATTATATTATACCATGGCACATTTTAGTAAGTATATAAGACCCGAAGCCAAGATAATTGGGGTAGATAAAACTGATACCGATTTGATGGTTACAGCAGCACAGAACCCAGATAATTCAATTGCCGTAGTTGTCTTCAATGAGGGCTCTATAGCAAAACAATTTAAGTTACATTTAACGAATAGGAATATAGCTATTACGATTAACCCCCAAGCAATACAGACTATCTTGATTCCACAACCATAAACCAACCAATTAAAATCATAACACTATGTCTACACTAACGAATAAAGTTCCAATGGGCCAGAAGATTGCCTTCGGAATTGGAATGCTTGCCAACCAAATGTTTCCTGCATCGCTAGGAATCTTTATGGTGGTTTTAGTACAAGATTTAGGATTTCCTGGATGGATGTGGGGTGTTATTTATTTTTTTCCGAGGTTGTTTGATTCATTTACCGATCCTATTATGGGCTACATTTCGGATAATACCAAATCTAAATGGGGAAGAAGGCGACCATATGTTATTCTTGGTGGGATAGTTTTGTGTATTTCTTTTATTGCTATGTGGCAACTTTATAAAGACGCAGGAGTAGATTATAATTTTATCTACTTTATGATTTGGTCATTCATCTTTTACTTAGGTATTACCATTTTTAGTGTTCCCTACGTAGCTATGGGTTACGAGATGAGTAATGACTTTCATGAACGTACTAATATTATGGCAACTGCCCAGTGGATTGGACAGTGGGCATGGGTAATTGCTCCTTGGTTTTGGGTAATTATGTATGATCCGGAGTGGTTTGAATCTGCGGAGGTCGCTACCCGTACACTCGCCGTTTGGGTTGGAGTCATTTTTGCAATTTGCGCAATAGTACCGGGCATATTTATCAAAAGTAAATCAACATTAAACGAAGATTATTCTCCCCTCAATTTTAAAAGCATAGGAAATAGTCTATCAGAAATTGGGTCAGGTTTTGTAAGTGCTTTTAAAATGAAATCCTTTAGAAAACTATGTATCGCTACTTTCTTAGTGTATAATGCATTCATGACTATTGCCTCTTTCTCATTTTTTATCATTGTATACCATCTTTTTGATGGCGATGCGGGTGCTGCCGGAATCTGGCCAACACTTTTTGGCTGTTTAGGAGCGCTTGGAACTACCTTTTTTGTAATTCCTATTGTTGCTAAAATGTCTAAAAAAATGGGTAAAAAGAAGGCCTTTTTAATTTCACAAGCAATCTCTATTTTTGGATATTTAATGCTTTGGTTCTTATTTGTTCCAGGAAAACCATATATGTTCATTTTTGCACTTCCTTTCTTCTCCTTTGGTATAGGAAGTCTATTTTTATTGATGATGTCTATGACGGCAGATGTTATTGACTTAGATGAGCTTAATACCGGCCTAAGAAGGGAAGGTACCTTTGGGGCAATTTATTGGTTGATGGTGAAATTTGGTTTTGCAATTGCAGGTGGGCTAAGCGGCGTTATTATGAGTCTTGTAGGTTTTGATTCTGGTGTAACTATTCAACCAGAAGGAGCTGTAGATGGATTAAGACTAGCCTTCTCAGGTATCCCTATACTAGGTACCCTTACAGCTATGTATGTGATGCGAGATTATGACGTTACCGAAGAACGCGCAGGTGAAATTAGGGCTGCATTGGATAAACGGGCTAGCGATAAAAACCAAAAACTACCTTCTGTATATCAAACAGATAAACTAAATCAATTAGCGATAACTGAACTTAAAGTAGATACTTCTAAGGATATTGATTTTACATCAAAAACGGATACTGAAATTAAGGTATTGTTCGCAGATGCCTTACATAAAGGAATCCACGGTATGTGTTTTAGTCCTTATTTAGAGGGTCAGAATATAGGTGATGAGCTTTCTGAAGGACAAATACGGAAGCGAATGGAAGTTATTGCACCATACACGAAATGGACACGTTCTTTCTCTTGTACTCAAGGTAATGAGTTTATACCCAAAATAGCGCGTGAAAAAGGCTTAAAAACCATGGTTGGCGCTTGGATAGGTGCTGATAAGGCTACCAATGATATTGAGATTGATGAATTAATTAATCTTGGAAAAAATGGATTTGTGGATATCGCTGTTGTGGGGAATGAAGTCCTTCTCAGAAACGAATTATCAGAACAGGAAATTATAAGTTATATTAAAAAAGTAAAATTAGCATTGCCTCATATTCCAGTGGGTTATGTAGATGCTTACTATCAATTTATAGAACATCCTAATTTGGTAGAAGCCTGCGATATGATTTTGGCTAATTGCTACCCTTTCTGGGAAGGATGTAGTATAGACAAGTCATCTGTGTACCTAAAACAAATGGTTGCTGGTGTAGAACAAGTAGCTAATGGTAAACCAGTTGTAATAACGGAAACTGGTTGGCCCAATAAAGGGGAGCACACAAAAGGTGCAGAACCATCAGAAAGTAATGCGATGAAGTATTTTATAGCTACGGCTAGTTGGGCAGCTGATAAAGAAATACCTATGTTCTATTTCTCTTCTTTTGATGAGTCTTGGAAAATTCACCATGAAGGTGACGTAGGAGCTCAATGGGGAATTTGGGATAAAAATGAAAACTTAAAATACAACTAAGATGTCATACAGAGACGAAGATTATCGCTTATATACAGGTGTTAAGTTCACGGAGCATACGGGAATTGATTTTAGTGAGTATTCCATAGAGAAGTTAAAAAAACTATGGAAAGCTACGCTAAATAAAGGTATGCACGGGATTTGCTTTAGTATGTATGAAGACGGACAAGAGCCAGGGGATATTATTACTGAGGAGCAAGTAGAGCGGCGTATTAAAATACTGAAGCCCTATTCCAAATGGGTACGTTCATTCTCCTGTATTGAAGGAAACGAGCATGTACCTCGATTAGCCTCTAAGCATGGTATGAAAACGTTAGTTGGAGCTTGGTTAAGTGATAATAAAGAGGATAACGAAAAGGAAATAGAAGCATTAATAAGCTTAGCTAAAGAAGGTTGTGTAGATATTGCTGCTGTTGGTAACGAAGTACTATATAGGAATGAACTAACCTTAGAAGAATTACTAGCATATATTAAACGAGTTAAAGAAGCTATTCCAAATATTCCCGTGGGATATGTAGATGCTTATTACGAGTTTTCTAGACATCCAGAATTAGTAGATGCAAGTGATGTTATTTTGAGTAATTGCTATCCTTATTGGGAAGGTTGTGATATTGATGGCTCGTTGGGTCATATGCAACAAATGTTTGGGCAAGCATCTGCTGCTGCAATGGGTAAAAAAGTTATTATTACGGAGACCGGTTGGCCAAGTGAGGGTGGTAGTTTAAAAGGTGCATTTTCATCTGCCGAAAATGCAATGAAATACTTTATAAACGCTCAGGTATGGGCGGAAAAAGCAGCTATTGATTTATTCTATTTTTCTTCTTTTGATGAATCTTGGAAAACTGGAGATGAGGGAGATGTAGGAGCTTATTGGGGCTTGTGGGATAAGGATGAAAAGTTGAAGTTTTAAAAATATAAGTAAAAAAAGGGAATATATATTTTGTTCCCTTTTTTTGTTTTAAATAGAGGTGTTTACGTTATGTAAACTTATGTTTTAATACGCTGTCTATAACCGCTTCTAAAACGTTTTACAAGGTTAATTAGGTTGAAGTATAGCTACTATTTGGATTTCGCTGTATAGGTCTTCCAATCCTTATCTTTATAAATGTTATTGCCAAAATATTTTGCAATATTTAAGAATGGATCTGGTTTTTGGTAACCTGGAACAGGTGAAAGCATGTTCATTTCTTCATCTAAGAATATGGTTGTAGGATAACTTAATCTTCCTTGCATTAGTGCTGCAGCAAGCTCATGATATCCTTTTCTACCCGATGGTATGAATTTGTAGGTTTTTCCTTTAAAATCTATTGGTTCTTTGCCTTCGCCATCCATCTTTACCATATAAAAGTTGTCTTCCATGTACTTGGCAACTTGTGGATTTTGAAATGTATCCTTATCCATTTTCTTACACCAACCACACCAGTCTGTATAGACATCAATAAATACCTTTTTCGGATTTTCTTCACTACCAGCTAATTCAACTGCTTCTGAAAATGAAATCCAGTTCACTTCCTGAGCGAATGAAAAACCTGTGGTAAGAAGTAATGCAAAAAGAAATAAAATACTCTTTATACGTATAGTGGGTGTTCTCATGGTTTGTTTTAAATATATAGTCCAACAATTATACCAAAACTAACGTATTTTTTATAGCTTTATTTTATCTCGACCGGTTCCTTAATACCAAATAAGTCTTTGATATCAATTTGATTTCTAATTAAATCATCAAAAGTTTCACGTTCTCTTATTAAAATAGCTTTTCCTTCATGCCAAAGTACTTCTGGTGGTCTAAATCTAGAATTGTAGTTACTTGCCATAGTAAAGCAATAAGCCCCTGCATTTTTGAAGCATAAAATATCACCTTCGGTAATTTCATTTATTCTTCTGTTACTAGCAAATGTATCTGTTTCACAAATATAACCTACCACAGAATAGTAGCGTTCCCTGCCAGTAGGGTTAGATATGTTTTCTATGGAGTGACTAGAACCGTATAACATTGGTCTAATGAGATGGTTAAAACCTGAATCTACGCTGGCAAATACGGTAGATGTAGTCTGTTTTACAACGTTAACTTTTGCAAGAAAAGTTCCTGCTTCACTAACCAAAAACTTACCAGGTTCGAAAGCTAAGGTTAATTCCTTTCCGTATGCTGTACAGAATTCATTGAAACGTGTACTTAGCTTTTTACCAAGTTCTTCAACATTAGTTTCAATATCACTATCATTATATGGTACTTTAAAGCCACTGCCGAAATCTATGAAATCAAGATTTTTGAAGTTCTTCGCGGTTTCAAATAAAATTTCTGAAGCATATAAGAAAACATCAATATCTAAAATATCACTTCCGGTATGCATATGTATACCGTTTATGTTCATTTGAGTTAGTTCTACTATGCGCAAAAGATGCGGTATTTGATGTATACTAATACCAAATTTAGAATCAATATGCCCTACTGATATGTTTGAGTTTCCACCGGCCATTACATGAGGGTTTATACGTATACAAACCGGTATGTTTGGATGCTTGCTGCCAAATTGTTCTAAAATAGAAAGGTTGTCAATATTAATACGTACTCCTAATTTAGAAGCTTCCTCTATCTCTTCTAGGGAAACTCCGTTTGGCGTAAATATTATAGATTCTGGTTTAAAACCAGCCAAAAGACCCAGTTGAACCTCTTGAATAGAAACTGTGTCTAGCCCACTCCCTAAACTATTCATTAACTTGAGAATACTTATATTGGATAGGGCTTTTGCAGCGTAATTTAATTGTAGTTGTTTAACTGAACTAAAGGCCTTTGTAAGCCTTTTGAATTGCGAAATTATTTTAGCAGAGTCATATACATAAACAGGGTCTCCATAAGTTTTTGCTATTTTTAATAAATCCGAACTTTTCATGTCAATTTGTTTTGAGCAAATCTAATATACTAGGTTGTTAACCACAAAAAAATAAAAGGAAATTTTATAATTATAACAAAATGTCATATTTGTAACAATTTATAAATATAACTTTACTTGTCTTGCAAAACGCTCCGTTGTAATTTTGGGATTATGAAACTACCTTTATTTCCATTACAGTCTATTTTCTTTCCAGGTGAAACAGTACCTCTGCACATATTTGAAGAGCGTTACAAGCAATTAATACTGGACTGCAGGGACGAAGCAATTACTTTTGGTATTCCCGTTTATATTGACAATAACATGCAATTTGGTGTAGAAGTGCAATTGGTAGACGTGGTTACGACTTATGATAATGCTGAAATGGATGTGGTTTGTGTAGCACGGCAAGTATTTAAGCTGCAATCGTTTGAAAGTAAATTAGAAGATAAGTTATACGCTGGTGGGGTTGTAGAATTACTAGAGTACGATTACGAGGCAGACGAGAGTTTTAAATTAACTGTATATCAGAAAATAAAAGAGCTTTATAAGCTAATGGAGGTTCCTTTTTCTAATGCTAGTCCAGAGACGTTTAACAGCTTTACTTTAGCTCATAAAATGGGATTATCTTTTGAACAAGAATATAAGTTACTTCAAATATCAAAAGAAACGGATCGGCTTTCGTTTATAGATAACCATTTAACCAATGCAATTGCGGTTTTGGGTCAAGTAGAAAGAACTCGCGAGACGATAGCGCTTAATGGACATTTTAAAAATTTTGACCCGTTAGATTTTAAGGACTTGGAAATTGAATAAAGCACCTATGAGTTTTGCCTAATAAGGATATCCTTTAATTTCTGAATTATTCTTTTTTAATTTTCGATTATTACCCCTTGTTTCCTATTTTTGCATAACTAATATAATCACAATAATATATGGACCTTCACGAATATCAAGGAAAAGAGATATTGGCTAGTTTTGGTGTACGCATACAAAGAGGCATCTTAGCACATAGTTCAAAAGAAGCTGTGGATGCAGCAAAAAAGTTAACCGAAGAAACGGGAACTGGATGGCATGTGATAAAAGCACAGGTACACGCAGGTGGTCGTGGAAAAGGTGGAGGTGTTAAACTTGCCAAAAACCTAAAGGAAGTAGAAGAAATTGCAGGAAATATTATTGGTATGGATTTGGTTACCCCCCAAACCTCTGCAGAAGGAAAAAGAGTACATCAGGTATTAGTTTGCGAGGATGTGTATTATCCAGGTGATAGTGAGACGAGTGAGTTTTATATGTCTGTATTGCTTAACAGAGGAACTGGTAAGAATATGATAATGTATTCCACTGAGGGTGGTATGGATATTGAAACAGTAGCGGAAAATACACCTCACTTAATTTTCACTGAGGAAATTGACCCTGCAACTGGTATATTAGGTTTTCAGGCAAGAAAAATTGCTTTTAACCTAGGTTTGTCTGGGATGGCATTTAAAGAAATGACCAAGTTTGTTGCTTCTTTATATAAAGCATATGTTGAGAGTGATTCTAGTATGTTTGAGATTAACCCCGTATTAAAAACTTCTGATGATAAGATCATGGCAGTAGATGCGAAAGTATCTATAGATGATAATTCTTTATACCGTAGAAAGCAATATGCAGAAATGCGTGATTTACGTGAAGAAAATCCAATAGAGGTAGAAGCGAGTGCATTGGGCCTAAACTATGTTGATTTAGATGGTAATGTTGGCTGTATGGTAAACGGTGCTGGTCTAGCTATGGCTACTATGGATTTAATTAAGATGGCAGGTGGTGAGCCAGCTAACTTCTTAGATGTTGGTGGTACTGCAGATGCCAAGAGGGTAGAAGAGGCTTTTCGTATTATTTTAAAGGATAAAGGGGTAAAGGCTATTTTGGTTAATATTTTTGGAGGTATCGTACGTTGTGACCGTGTTGCAAATGGTATTGTGGAGGCATATAAGAATATGGGAGATGCTATGAACGTTCCAATTATCGTGCGTTTACAAGGAACTAACGCTGTAATAGCTAAAGAGATTATTGATAACTCAGGACTTGCAGTACACTCTGCAGTTCAGTTTCAAGAAGCAGCGGATAAAGTAAAAGAAGTACTAGCTTAGGCATACTTTCTTTCAGAATAAAAAAAGGGATACGTTTTAAAACGTATCCCTTTTTTATTTAAATTAATTGTAGGAATTAGTCTCAACCTATTTAAAATAGAAAGCACCAACAGGCATAATTATTTTTTTATTTGTATTCTTTCCACGGTTATTTTTGCGACTTTCTTTGGGATATTATAGTCTTTCAGTTACCGTAAATATTGATTTTTTTGATTTTTTTGAATCTGTGCTTCTGGAGTTAAGCTAAGTCTAAAGAAATGTTAAATCCATGTTATCTTGTAACATTCTCTTTTTAACAGCGTCTTTCTAGTATAACATCATCAATCAATTATTAATCAAATTCTGATAAAAAAACGTCAATCAACGTTTCAGGATTAAAAACAAACAAGTCATGAGAAAATTAAGTTATGCAATTGTAGCTGCAATGCTACTTTCAACAGGAACACTATTAGCTAACCCTACAGAAGATAGAGAGCCTTCAGTAAATCTTTCTAATCAAATTTCAGAAATGTTATCCGATAATTCTTTTTCGGATATTTCTAAGGATTTAATAGCCCAAGTTCGTTTCACTTTAAATGATGAGGGAGAAATTGTTGTATTGTCTGTTGAAACCGATTCCGATAATCTTGAAAGGTTTGTTAAGAATAGACTGAATTATAAAAAAGTAAAAATTTCTAATGCTAAGGAAGGAAAGTTATATACGGTACCCGTGCGAATAGCTTCTTAACTACATTTGAATTAGCTGAAAATCCTATGATCTTTAAGGTCTTAGGATTTTTTTTTGTTCTTATATTTTACATTAGGTAATGCTCTATCAATTTTTTTTAATTGGCGGTCTTTAAAGGTTGGTCCTGCTTCCAGCTTTGTAGATGGTGCTACTTGCCCTAAAAGTACTTCTCCAGGGTTTTTTGGATTTTCCTTGGTTCCTCTTAAATGTATCACTAAACCATTTAAAAAATTACGTAAAACTTGATCCCCACATTCCATATAGTTAGGATGTTCTTCTTTTCTAAAAAAAGCACCTAACTCACTTTTAGATATTTTAAAGTCTACTAACTCAAGTATACTTACAATATCGTCATCCCTGAACTTTAAGGCTACTCTTAGTTTCTTAAATACGTCATTATTTGTCATGGTTCCGTAGTTTTTCGCAAGGTATTATATTTTAAACAAAGGTAAGCTACAGGTTAAATAAATGCTAGTCTAGTATACGATTAACAGTTTTTGGAAGTTATCTAAATACCTCTAAACTAGTCAGTACTGGATTATGAATACAGAAAAAGAAAAGCTTAGTATATTATCAGAAATGATTTCTTTTGCCAAAGTGGATAATACCATCAAGCAAGCTGAGTATGATTTTCTTTTTAATGTAGCGCAGCAACTCGGAGTTCGTAAAACAGTATTTGATTCCCTTTTTAAGACTAAAGCAGAGTATGTAGTGCCAAAATCACAAGCAGATCGTTTAGTGCAGTTTAATCGTCTTATTTTACTTATGAATATAGATGATACTCAAGAGTTGATTGAGATTCGTAGACTTCATGATATTGGGCTTTCAATGGGTTTACCTCCTTCCGCTATTGAACAGGTACTTTCAATCATGCATAAGTATCCAAATAAAGTAGTTCCACCAGAAGTGATTATATCCATTTTTAAAGCGCACTATAATTAGAGGTGTTTTACTTTCCGTCTAGTTTTTTACTTTTTACATCCTCTTGCTTTACGTATTTTCTACAATTGTAATTGAATTTTAAGTTACAAGTGTTCTCCAATTAGCTAGTTTTTAATTCTATAAAACTGCAGTTTTGACTCCTTATTAATTGCCTCGGTTCTTTTTAGCGACACAAAGTCAGTATTCATTTTAATTAAGATGACATAACGTCATGTTTTTTAGTATGGTACATCATTTGACTTATGGATAGCAACAAAGATGTTTAATCATAAAAAATAAAGTTATGAGTATAGTTAAAAGAAACGACCTATTGTTCCCATCATTAATGAATGAAATTTTTAAGCCAGATTGGTTCGGTGGTATTGACAATGCTACACATGCAGCTCCATCAATAAATATTATTGAAAATGAAAAGGACTTTGAGTTAGAGCTTTCTGTTCCAGGTAGAGCTAAAGAGGATTTTGTAATCGCTTTAGATGATAATGTCCTTACTGTTTCTGCAGAAGTAAAAGTGCAAAAAGAAAAAGAAGCTTTGAATTTTACAAGAAGGGAATTTACAATCAATTCGTTTAAACGAGTTTTCACATTACCAGATACTGTGAACGCTGAAGAAATAAATGCGGACTATGTAAATGGAGTTTTAAAGTTGGTTTTGCCTAAAAAGGATGAGGCATTACCTAAGCCAAAAAGAATGATATCATTGAATTAAGTTTGGGGTAAACGGCGTATTAAAAAGTAAGTAGTACACTTTTAAATATTTAGTTTGGTTGGTTAGTTAGGAAGAGTGTTTTGAGAAATCAAGGCACTTTTCTTTTTAGATTTTATATCTAAAATTCAATTAAATTTAGCATAAGAGTTATGTCTATTTAATATAAAAAGGTTGAATAGTTTTTTGATTAATTCATTTTTAAAACTTAGATAGGGTAGGGGTTTTTAGTTTTTTTTATTTCTATTTATGTGAAATTTCCTCTAAATAAACAATGGGTAAATACGCCAGTCTTAGCTCTAATTTCTGTGGATTATTAACCATAAAATTAAGTCATAAAAATGTTGTAAATTCACCTTAGGGAGTTACTAGTGTTGGGTTTTTATAGCCTTTGAAATTTTCACTTCCATTAGTCATTTTATCACCTTCATTTTGTTGTAAAAATCAACTTTTATAATTTTTAGACTAATCTAAAAAATAATATATATAATTAAAAATCAGATTCTTATATAAGTCTACGTGAAGTGAAAAATGAATATGCTAGGCAGAAGGTATTCAATTAGATTATACAAGTATTTTTACTAAACTTCTTGTTCTTGAAGCATCTTTATTTCGTCTCTTAGTTTTGCAGCTTGCATAAAATCTAACTCCTTTGCAGCTTTTTCCATCGCCTTCCTTTTATCCCTAATCATCTTCACAATTTGATCTTTTGTTAGGTACTCCATATCTGGTTCTGCAGCTCTTAATTCTTCCTTTTCAAAATGATACGTTGAAACTGAGTTTTTGGAAAGTACACTATCCAAACTTTTGTTTAATGCAGTAGGTGTAACATTATTTTTAACGTTGTAAGCAATCTGTTTTTCTCTTCGGTAATTTGTTTGGTCAATTGTTTTTTGCATGCTTGCTGTAATCTTGTCTGCATACATAATGGCCCTTCCATTTAGGTTTCTAGCAGCACGACCTACTGTTTGGGTAAGTGATCTATTGCTTCTTAAAAAACCTTCTTTATCTGCATCTAAAATCGCAACTAAGGAAACCTCAGGTAAGTCCAATCCTTCTCTTAAAAGATTCACTCCAATTAGTACATCAAAAATACCTTTTCTTAAATCTTGCATAATTTCTACACGTTCTAAGGTATCTACATCACTATGAATATATCTGCAACGAACACTAATTCTATCTAGATATTTAGCAAGTTCCTCAGCCATACGTTTGGTAAGAGTGGTAATTAAAGTCCGTTCATCTTTCTCTACACGCTGGTGTATTTCTTCCACTAAGTCATCTATTTGATTTAGACTTGGCCTTACCTCTATAATGGGGTCTAGTAAACCTGTAGGTCTAATTACCTGTTCTACAAAAACACCTTGACTTAATTGAAGTTCGTAATCTGCAGGAGTAGCACTCACGTATAAAACCTGATTTTGTAATGCCTCAAACTCTTCAAACTTTAAGGGCCTATTATCCATGGCTGCAGGTAAACGAAAACCATAGTCTACTAAATTAACTTTTCTGGACCTATCACCACCATACATTGCATGTACTTGTGGAATTGTTACATGACTTTCATCAATCACCATTAAATAGTCATCTGGAAAATAATCTATTAGGCAAAAAGGGCGAGTTCCAGGCTCTCTGCCATCTAGATACCTTGAGTAGTTTTCAATACCAGAACAGTAACCTAATTCTCGTATCATTTCTAGGTCAAAATTGGTGCGTTCTTCTAGCCTTTTTGCTTCTAACGGTTTACCTATTTCCTTGAAATAATCTATTTGTTTTACTAGATCGTCTTGAATGTTATGTATCGCACCCTGTAGTATGTCTGGAGAAGTAACAAACATATTTGCAGGATAAATTTTCAGGGTTTCATATACCTCTATAACATTGTTGTTAAATGGGTCAAAAGCTTCTATTTCTTCAACTTCATCTCCAAAGAAGTGTATGCGAAACGCATGGTCAGCATAGCTAGGAAAAACATCTACTACATCTCCTTTTACTCTAAAATTACCATTCCTAAAGTCTGCTGTTGTTCTAGAATATAGACTTTGAACCAGTTGGTGCAGGAACTTTGTCCTTGCGATTACTTGATCCTTCTCTATTGTAATTACATTTTTTTGAAACTCTACAGGATTTCCAATACCGTACAAACAGGATACAGATGCGACTACGAGCACATCTCTTCTGCCAGATAATAAGGATGATGTAGTGCTAAGGCGAAGTTTTTCTATGTCTTCATTAATAGATAAATCCTTTTCTATATAAACTCCGCTTGTTGGTATAAATGCTTCAGGTTGATAGTAATCATAATAGGAAACAAAATATTCAACAGCATTTTCAGGAAAAAACTGCTTAAACTCTGAATATAGCTGCGCTGCCAGAGTTTTATTATGGGCGAGTATTAAAGTTGGTTTTTGTACTTCTTCAATAACATTTGCAACTGTAAATGTTTTTCCAGATCCAGTTACCCCTAGAAGGGTTTGGAACTTTTCTCCTTGGTCTAAGCCTTTGGTGATTTCCTTTATGGCATTGGGCTGATCGCCAGTTGGTTTAAACTCCGATACTATCTTAAATTTCATCTTGTAAAAATACAAAATGACCTTTCATAAATAGAAAATGTAGTGGTTATTTATAACGCTATTAGTTGGTCTTTTCGGATTAATTAATACGAATTTCCACCTAACGTTTTAATGTGAAATGACCGGTTATTTGTTTGTTGTCTGAAGACAGTGTTTTAAACCAATAGTCCGAAGCAGGAGCAGCTTTGCCATTAAAAAGTCCGTTCCAACCACGTGTAGTAGGGTCAACTTGTGCAACTAACGCACCGAATCTATTGAAGATGTATATAGTGCCCACATTTATTTCTCCTGTATCCATTAAAGGTATATACTGCCATGAATCATTGACCCCATCACCGTTTGGGGTAAAGAATTTTGGAAAGCCCTCTAAGGTAAGATCTTGTTGTATGGTTTCCTCAGCAATACCACATCCGTTTTTGTCTCTAACGTAAACTGTATGATTTCCAGGGGGTACTCCTCTAAACATATTGTTGTCTTGATACGGGCCATTTATATCGTCTAAAGCATATTCATAGGAACCTGATCCTTGTACATCTGTTTCTAGGGTTAACCCTAGTGCAGTTTCGGTTACCCTTACAGAATTAATTGTAGGAGCTTCTGATGCAACCACATTAAATAATTTAGTTGTTGGACATTCTATAACGGTACCATCTTGTGAAACAGTGTTAAATGCTTCATATCTGTATTGTCCAGATTCAGAAAGATTAACTTCAGCTGATGTAGATATTAGTGTTTCACTAGTAACAGAGATAACTTTATACCAACGAAACCCTTCTGCGGTATCTGGTGATGTGTATGCTGTAGATTGTGTATTTAAGCAAATTCCTATTTCATCAGGAACATTAATTTCTGGGTTTATAAAAGTTAACTCACCTGTTATATTGTCAAAAAATGGTCCGCATCCTAGAATCGTTGAAAAAGTTTCTTGTGTGCATCCTATAGCATCTCCAGTAGTATTAAAAGGAATGATTGTAATGAAAAAGGTTCTATTGGGTTCAAAATCAATTACAAAAGTGGAATTAGATGAAAATATGGCGTTATCCAATATATCTCTTAAGAAAGGCGAACTACCTATGGATAAACGATACCCAGTTGCTCCAGCGACTGGATTCCATTCTAGAAAAGGAGTTAACGGCACATTAATAGCTCCGTTTAGTGGGGTTATAAGCGCAGTACAGTTTGGTAAAGGCGCTAAGCCAGCAGTTACAAACGATATTTCCTCACAATTTGGAGCTATACCATTTTCATTATAGGGACTTACCCGTACATATATTCTAGTATTAGGAGGTAAATCCAATGGAGGATTGTAACTAAGATTGTTAAATGCGTTTAGGTTATTAGCTATCTCTGTTCCGTTGGATGTTGTTCCTATTGAAATAAAATATCCAGTAGCAAAAGGGGCATAATTCCAATTTATATTAGAGCCAATATTAATATTAGTGGCACCGTTTAAGGGATTGTTAATGGTTGTGCACGCTGGGGGAACTGTCACATTTACTGTTTGGAATGAACCAATAGGGCAACTGATTTCAGGAATATTTCCTAATTGAAAAAGTGAAATAGTCACATAAATTTGATTGTTTTCTGGTAACCCTAGTGGCGGGTTGTATGTAGTTGCGCTACCCACATTTAAACGGCTTATGATTTCTTCTCCCCCGGGAGTGGTGCCAATAGATATTATATAGGCTGTAATGCCAGGAATATTATTCCAACTAATAGATGATGTTACTTCTACATTCATAGCTCCATTAAGGGGAGAGCTTAGTATTGGACACTCTTGAGCCTTTAGCTCATGACAAAACATGAGCAATATGAAAAATAAAAAAAACGAATATGTGGTGCTTATTTTTATCATCTTTTAAGCGAGAAATGACCTTTAAACTCTCTTCCATCATCTAAGTTGGCCTTAAACCAATAGTCGTCTTCTGGTAATTGTGCAGAGTTAAAAGTACCGTTCCATTTTGGATTAGTATCGTTTAAACTTACTAAGAGCTTACCATATCTATCAAAAATAGCAACGGAGGTATTTGAGTTAAACCTATCATCCACCCCTATAAGTTGCCAGTAATCGTTTATATCATCACCATTAGGTGTGAAAAATTTGGGATAACCAATAACGGCTGTATTTTCAAGGGTGTCTCCACATCCATTCTTATCCCTAACTATAACTTCGTATATACCTGGCTCAACAGAATTGAAGTAATTATTATCTTGGAAATTAAAACCGTCAATAGAATATTCATACGACCCATCTCCTTCAGTTAGTATTTGTATCGTATTGCTTTTTGCTAAATCTTTGACAACTATATTAGTAATAGTTGCAGGATTAGATGGTAACACGGTAAATACAGCGCTAAAATCGCAAATCTGCTCGCCAGTTTGAGTAGGATATAAATAACCTACTGTTAAGGTGTAGTTTCCTGTTTCTAAGATGGATGCTTCTGGTGTTGAACTTATAAATTCTTCTGTATTGTCATTTCTAGTTTTAGACCATTGGTATGTATCAAAACCTACAGGAGCAGAAATGGTTAGTGTTGGGTCATTGGTGCATAATAGGTAACTTTCTTTCAGACTAACTACCGGGCTAGGATTTACAATCAAGTTTAGTTCTATAATATCTTCGCATTGATTGTTATTTTCCACACGTGCATAAATAACAGAATTACCCGATGCTACATTTAGGGGTAAAGGATTCGTTTCTAGGGATACATCATTTAGGTTGTTATAAAATGAAACTTGAAAACCCAAAAATTCATTCATTGTTAGTACCGTTAGGTCAAAAACCGCTTGGAGTTCATTATCGTTTGGTTCTAAGTCACATTCATATATGTATATAGTATTACCTTCTAAAAATGGAGTAGGAGTTATTTCAATTTCTAAGGTACCTGTATTACTGCAACCTTCTGCGTTACTAACAATAAAATAAATGGTTTGATTAAAGGCGATAATATTAGTATAATTGTTAGTGTTTGATATGGGATTATTAGTATCTATTGCCTCCAAAGATTCAAAAAATAGGTATGTATCGGTGGAGTCTTTAGTTAATTGGTCAATATTAACCACAGTTATTCCATCCAAGCTATTTGAATCAACATCACATTGTTTTAAGCTTTGTACATCGTTTCCTGGTTTAGGAAGCAGTTGTATTAGGGCCTCACCAATAATTGGGCACTTTTGAGGATCTGAGAACACAATTTCAAGTTGGTATCTACCTGCATCTATTTGTTCAGATTCTACTATTTCTAAAACGGGTCCGTCTGGATTGTTAAACGACGTTCCATCTTTGGACCAGTTATAAGTAGCTCCTGGAATTGCTTCAGCTTTAAGAATAAAAGGTTCTCCTTCACATAGAATTAATGCGTTGCTTGTGTTCCCTTCATCATCCACTATTAAATCAATCTTATCAAAAAACGACTGAATAAAAGGTGGCAGTCCTTGAGTTCCTATTCTACCTTCTAATGAAATAGCACTATGGACATAATTTGCATTTACTCCTTTATCGTCGGGATTCTCAATTACACTTAAATAGGGTATGCCATTAAAATAATCATTTGCCAATGTACGATAGATTTTACCATTACTTCCCATTTGTAATGCTCCTCTATAAATAGATCTAGTATCCAATGTTACTTGAGATTCAGCGATATTATTAGATAATAAATCATATTGGACTAATTGAGATAAGAACTCTTCATTTTCTAAACTCTGAGTGGAATGGGTGTAAAGAAATTGGCCTTTAGAAGAGAACTCAATACCATAAGGTAATTGATCTGTTCCATTTATAGGGAGTTGTCTTTGGTTAGAAAATACACCAGTATTTGCGTTAAAATCATATAACTGAAGTCCAAAGAACATATTAGCACTTGCCATTAGAGTTCCATTAGGGGAAAATTTTAATGCCCCTCTAGGGTCATTAATTTGTAAATCAGGAAAAGTGCTTTTTATAGACGTATTTACGACAACCGCAGTATTTACTTCAAAAGAATGATAGGTATTAAAAATAGGCTCAGTGCCATCTTCAGATGCTAGGGTAATTACCCATATAGATTTGTCAAAGCAATTTTTTCTTACCGCTGCTATTTTTTCAGAGCAATCTGCTAGTAATTTAATATTTTTTTCAATTACTGCACCATTCCCGTTATTAAGTGTAATATCTACTGTAGAATAGTTTAAGCCTCGGTCTGGATCACCTTCAAATACAGAGGTGTCTACCGTGAATATGTAATATATATTTGGGTCTTCAGGTTTTGGAACAATAATAGCAGATTGGGTACTTGACGGATCTCCGTAAAGTCCTGTGCCATTTTGCATGATATTATGGTTTCTATCGTATACGAGAATGCCATCTGTATAGAAGAGTAAATTTCCAAAAGAATTAGAGATGGTGGCACATCCTTCAAATGTATTTAGCCTGCCATCTAATAAAGCGTTAACGCTTCCGTCATTATTAAACTTAAGACCTGCTTCTTCCCCAAAATACCAGTTAGCCGTTTCTCCTTGGCCCCATACCCCAAAAGGGAGGAGTAGACCAAATAGGAAAACTAATGGTATTAATTTTTTCATAGTGTACTTGACAGCAGTACAATATAATTAAATTAGGCCTTTGGGTACTACTGTTAACTGTTAAATGGGTAAAAACAAACGCTGTATTGAATTCAGTGAGTATGTATATGCGCAATTTAATACCACTACAAGTCTCTCTTTTTTAGTAGAGCATAGGATAAATAAACAAAAATTGCTGTCCAAGCAAGTACAATTAGGATTTCATACCAATGAACATTATAATTTAAATTAATAGTTTCTCCAACTTGATCTGCTACTGTTTGAACTGCTTCCAATCGCGTAACGGGCTCCTTGATTAAGTTAAACATGGATTGTAACGGGAAGAATCCCATAATAGCATCTGTTGTATCTCCGTCAAATAATTTCCATCGCATTAATCCTCTTGCAATACCTTCAAATATTTGCCAAATAATTAAAAACCCAAGAGCAAACGCTGAACGTTTTACAAGTATTCCTAGGAATAAACAGAAGGAAAAGAATCCCATCAGTTTCACAAAAAATGCTAGAATAAACTCTAAATCGGAAAATATAATTGAAAATTCATTAAAGTCGGAATAACATAAGCCAAGTATTAAAGACACAATAAATACAAAGATGGTAGACACTAAAGAAAACGAAATAACCGTTAAAAATTTAGAAAGTATAAATTCCTTTTTAGAAAGCCCGTCTATTAGGTTTTGCTTTATTGTTTTGTTACTATATTCATTTGCCATCATGGAAACGATTACGATAGCAAGGAATAATTTAAAAAATGCGGTTACAAAAGTGTTGAAGTGCCATATGTAAGGGAAATTGAATATGCCAATTTCAGCTAAATGAAATTTTATAGGGCCAATGTCAAACTTAATTGCAGCAACCAGCGCAATTGAGGTAAGTAAAACGAAATATGAAATAATGAGGACCTTACTAGCTCTATTATTCCAAAGCTTTATAAATTCTATTTGTAATAATCGTATCATGGGTTGGATGGTTTAGTTAGATGTGTTTTTGGTTAGTTCTAGGAACTGTTCTTCTAAACTTTCCTTACGTTTTACTAAATGTGATAAAACAATGCCTTGGTCAAAAAGATTTTTATTGAATAACTTGGCATCCATTTCTTCTTTTAAAAACGCAGTTATGAGCTCACCCTCTTGCTTTACATCCCCAAAAATGGGATGGGATTTAAGAAAATTAATGAGCTTATCAGTATCGTCTGTCTTTAATTCAAAAAAACCATGGCTTGCTAGCATACCATCAACACGACCAGAATACAATTTTTCACCTTTTCTTAGAATGACTACATGACTGCATACTTTTTCTACTTCATCAAGTAAATGAGATGCTAATAGAATGGTAGTGCCTTGTGAAGCAATTTTTTTAATAATTTCTCTAATTTGATGAATTCCTTGCGGATCTAAGCCGTTTGTAGGTTCATCTAAAATTAATATTTCTGGATCGTTAAGTAGGGCAGAGGCAATAGCTAAACGTTGTTTCATTCCTAGTGAGTAGGTTCTGAATTTGCTGTCTTTTCTATCTAGTAGGCCTACTAATTCCAACTTCTCCTCAATTTTATCGCTTGACACCTCTTTTATCTTACAAACTAGTTTCAAGTTTTGAACGGCCGTCATGTATGGGTAGAAATTTGGGCGTTCTATAATGGCTCCAACTTTTTTTAGAGCTTCATGGGTAGATATATTGCCATTGAACCAAGAAAATTCCCCTTGTGTTTTGTTTACAACGTTTAATACGATTCCTAACGTGGTTGATTTTCCACTACCGTTAGGACCTAGAATACCATAAACATTTCCTTTTTCTATGGTGAAAGAAAGGTCTTTTACAGCAGTTAGGTAGCCAAATTTTTTGGTAAGATTTTTTACCGTCAGTATATGCTCCAAAGTTTGATTGGTTTTGATTGATATACTAACAGGACGAAATACCTGGTAATTTGTTACAGATTCCCCATAAAAGAATATGGAAAAGTAACTTTCCTAATTTTTATTTACTCTAATTGTGATTCGCCTATTGGTAATTACAGTTCGTGGATTAACTGATAATATAACTTCATTAGTTATTGTTTGTCCACAAATGTACGTGTCGCTTAATAGTATTGTACGATATATAAAACCGCTCTTATCCAAGTCTGGT
>CALHVP010000054.1 GCA_938038975.1 uncultured Maribacter sp.
GCTTGGTTAAATGCTTCAGCAATTTTAGCCCTGCCTTCTGCATCTGCATATAAAATACGTGCCTGCGATCCTACAACTAACTTATTCTGTTCAGCTTCGGCAATCCATTTGATATTGTCTTGCATCTGCTGTTGAATTTCAGCAGGAGCATCTACTTTTATTGCTCGCATGACACGTAAGGCGATAGCATCTGTTTTTTGTAAATCTATTGGGTCTCCGGAGGAACACACCCACCTGAAAGGTCCAAAGCCGTAATCAAAACACATGGGCCCTAGAATATCTTGTACGTAGCTTGGATAGGCCCATCCCCCAGCCCCTTCCCCAAGGGAAGGGGAGTTTGAAAATTTTCCTTTCGAATCTTTGAAGACGCTGGCATTAGCTCTTGAGGCTTCTAATAAAAAAGCATTACCGTAATCAAAGAAATACGTTCCTTTTTGTGTATGATTATTTATGGCATCGACTTGTCTTCTTAATGATATTTGGACTTTTGTTTTAAAACCTTCAGTATCTGCGCTCATCATTTCATTAGCTGCTGTAAAAGTTAAATCTACAGGGTAGTAACCACCTGCCCAAGGATTATGTAAGGAAGTTTGGTCAGAGCCTAGATGAATAAATATATCTTCAGCGTCAAAACGTTCCCAAACTGTAACTACATTTCCTATAAATGCTAAAGACACCACCTCTTTATTCTGAATTGCTTTTTTAGTACGTACAACTAGTGTATCTATACTATCAATAAGTTCATCTACCCAGCCTTGTTCATGTCTTTTGGTGGCTGCGGTAGGGTTTACTTCTGCGCAAATGGTAATGCATCCGGCGATATTTCCTGCCTTTGGTTGTGCACCACTCATACCACCTAATCCTGCAGTAAGAAATATTTTTCCCGCTGAGGTTTCATCCGTCTTTAACACTTTTCGAAAAGCATTCATTACCGTAATAGCCGTTCCGTGGACTATACCTTGTGGCCCAATATACATATAGGAACCTGCGGTCATTTGTCCGTATTGGGTAACGCCAAGTGCATTGTATTTTTCCCAATCATCTGGTTTAGAGTAGTTAGGAATCATCATTCCATTAGTGACAACAACCCGAGGTGCTTCTTTTGAGGATGGAAATAGCCCCATAGCATGACCAGAATAAATGTGCAGTGTTTGTTCTTCTGTCATCGTAGCTAAGTACTTCATAGTAAGCAGATATTGCGCCCAGTTTTGAAATACAGCTCCATTACCGCCATATGTAATAAGCTCTTGAGGATGCTGAGCTACAGCTGGATCTAAGTTATTCTGTATCATTAGCATTAAAGCCGCTGCCTGAGAAGTTTGAGCAGGGTATTCGTGAATTGGACGCGCGCGTAATTCATAATCAGGCATAAAGCGATACATATATATTCTACCAAAATCACTGAGTTCAGCAGCAAATTCCTTTGACAATTCCGCATGCCAAGCTTTTGGAAAATACCGTAACGCATTTCTGATGGCTAGCTTTTTTTCTTCGAGAGATAAAATTGCTTTACGCTTTGGTGCATGGCTGAATTCACTGGAACGATTTTGTTTCGTTGGAAGTTCTGTCGGTATGCCTTGTAGTATTTGTGCTTTAAAGTTCATGCTAAAAAAGTAATTAGTTTGGAGTAAATAGTAATTAGTAAAAAGGTACAGCCTATTAACATTAATTGCGTTAGACTCCCCCTTTGGAGGCTGGGGGGCTATTATGCTTATCAAATACCAAACTACCGCGTTTGAAAACCACACAAGGTTTTAGGTTCCCTTGGTTATATAAGATTTCTTGATAATTACCGGTATGGAAAAGACTAAAATCGGCCAGCATGCCGGTTTCCAATGTTCCTCTATCTTTTAAATTTAATGCTGCTGCTGCTCTAAAAGTAATACCAGCAAGTACTTCTGCATTTGATAATTTTTCAAAAGCACCCAGAATTGCGGCTTGCGTTAATAAATCTCCCATTGGTGCAGAGCCTGGATTATGGTCACTTGCAATTGCTAATGCACCACCAGCATCTAATAATCGTCTAGCAGGAGTGAATGCGCAACCTAAACCAATAGATGCGCCAGGTAGTGCGGTAGCGATTACATCGCTTTTGGCTAATGCTTCAATTTCCTTTTCTGTACTTACTTCTAGATGGTCTGCGCTGATGGCTTTAAAATCAACAGCAACGGTACTTCCGCTAGTAGAAAATTGATCAGCATGAACAGTGATGTCAAATCCCATTTCCCTAGCCTTCTCAAAGTAAGGTGTAATCTGCGATGCAGAAAATGCGCTTTCTTCTATAAACGCATCTATACGATTGGTAAGCTTTTCCGATTTTAATATTGGGAAAAGTGACGTGCTTATATTTTCTAAATAAGATGCTGCACTTCCTTCAAAATCTTTTGGCAACATATGAGCCGCTAAACAAGTGGCAATTAAGTCTGTAGGAATGGCTTCGTTAGCTTCTTGTATAGCATAGAGCATCTTAAGTTCTTCTGCTATAGATAAGCCATAGCCGCTTTTTACTTCGAGCGTTGTAACTCCGTTTTTTAGATGTCTATTCGCTCTTTTCTTTGTGTTCTTTACTAATGCTGACTTAGTTGCTTTGCGGGTTTGGGTTACGGTATCCCAAATACCACCACCTGCTTTAGCTATTTCTAAATAGGTTTTACCTGCATTTCGCATCGCGTAATCATTAGCACGAGTCCCTCCAAAACAAATGTGGGTGTGGGCATCTACAAAACCAGGTACACACGTATGGTCCCCTTTTAATTCATGAATTTCAATGTCCTCGAATTTTAATTTAAGGTCATTAAAGTTCCCTATTTGGGTAATGTGTTCGCCATCTATGATGATGCCTGCGTTTTCTAAAACGATAAGTTGCTCATCTGCTAACGCTCCCTTTAACGGAAGGCCAGACATTGGGAGGAGTTGCTTAAAGGGGCCTATGAGTTTTAAATTGTTCATTTGTTTTATGTCTTGTTATGCTTGGTAGAAACATTTTCGGTATTCCTATAAATGGTCTTCGACTGTGCTCAGACTGACATGTCGATTATATTCTACTGTCAACAGATTTTTGATAATTTCACTATGTGATTGTCTAAAAGAATCCATGTTTACAGATACTCTTAATACGTTTCCAACTCGGTTGAAAACTTTGTCTTTAAAGATATCCCTTCTTGCTCGCTAACGCGTTCAATCAGTTTTATAATCGTCTTGTTTTTTATTATTTTAATTCCTTCCTGAATATCATCTGCAAAAACACGGTCCTTATCAGCAAAAGCTACTTTTTTGCGAATTTCCTTGTGTATTTCCTCTAAAAACACACCAGATTTCATTGGTTTTCTAAATTCAAAAGCCTGTGCTGCAGTTAGTAATTCTATAGCTATTATTTTTTCTACATTTCCAATAACTTGTAGCGCTTTACGTCCTCCAATAGAACCCATGCTTACATGATCTTCTTGGCCTAAAGATGTTGGTATACTATCTGCACTTGATGGAAAACACAAGCCTTTATTTTCGCTTGCCAGCGCGGCTGTTGTATACTGCAGAATCATATAACCAGAATTAATACCCGTGTCTTTCATGAGTAACTTAGGTACGCCAGGGCTATTCCCCTCTAAAGCTAAATAAATGCGACGGTCGGAGATATTACCAATTTCAGAAGCTGCCAAGCAAGCATAGTCTAAAGCCATGGCTAAAGGTTGACCGTGAAAATTACCTCCACTAATAGTGAGTTCCTCATCAATGATTACAGGGTTATCTGTAACTGAATTTAATTCTACTTCCAATAATTCTTTTAGGTGAAGCCATGCGTTACGAGATGCGCCATGTACCTGAGGAATACATCTAAGCGAATATGGATCTTGAACACGTTCACAGTCTATATGGTCTTCCAGTATTTCTGAACCTTTTAGCAAACGCTTTATTCGTTTAGCTACATGTATATTCCCCTTAAAAGGGCGCAGTGCATGCAGTTCTTTGGAAAACGGTTTTATAGAACCCTGTAATCCTTCTATCATCATTGCCCCTATAATATCTGCTTGGGAGAGTACTGAATGTAATTTCTCAACCACTTTTACAGCATGAGCAGCAATAAATTGGGTGCCATTAATTAATGCTAGACCTTCTTTGGGGCCTAAATCCAATGGCTTTAGCTTTGTAAGTTTAAATAATTCTGCTGTGGTTATGGTTTTGTTTTTATAAACCACTTTTCCAAGACCTATTAATGGTAAAAATAAATGCGATAGAGGGGCTAAATCTCCGGAGGCACCCACAGATCCTTGCGAAGGAACTACAGGAATAGCATCATTGTTAATATGCCAGAGAATACGGTCCAATGTGGTTTCGGCTATTCCAGAATATCCTTTTGCAAGTGAATGAGCTTTTAGTACGAGCATTAACTTCGCTATTGTTTTAGAGATAGGTTTACCCACACCTACACTATGACTCTTTAGAATGTTGGTTTGTAGAATGTTGGTTTCAGATTTTGATATCTTAGTGGTGCAAAGCGGACCAAATCCGGTGTTGATTCCGTAGACGGGATGCCCCTTTTCAACAATACGTTGTACAATCTCCCAGCTCTTAATTACTTTTTCTCTAGTAGCTTTTGATAATGTTGCTGTAGTGCTACCCTTTGCGATTTGTAAGGCAGTACTTGCAGTAAGCCAATCTTCTCCTAATTTGAATGATTTTAAAGCAGAATCCATCTAGTTTCTTTTATTTTTTTAAAGCTATTGATTATGTTTGATAATTACCAATACTATTTTGGTTCATTATTGATAACTATGAGTACTCAAATAGAATTTAGACATCTTACTTATTTTTTAGCAGTCGCAGAGGAGTTACATTTTAGAAAAGCAGCTGAAAAGCTGTTTATTTCTCAACCTGGTTTGAGTAGGCAAATTAAACAGATGGAGGAGTTGTTGCAGGCAAAGTTGTTCCTGCGTAATAACAAAAAGGTAGAACTTACACCGGCCGGTCATTATTTAAAGGGTAGGGCTGAAGACATTTTTAAACAGCTAAGAGAGACTAAAAGGGAGTTGCAACAAATTGGAGATGGCGATACTGGAGAGTTGCGTATTGGATTTCTAGGCTCGGCAATGCAGAATGTAATTCCACGTTTATTGGTTTCAGTAAAGGAAAAATATCCTAAGATAAGAACCTCATTAGAAGAACGCTCTAATCTGGAACAGGTAGATGCTATTTTAAAAGATGAATTAGATATTGGTTTTGTTCGTTTGGATAGGGTGCCTGCAGAATTACAAATGCAAACTGTTTTTGAAGATACCTTTTCCTTGGTGCTACCAGAAAGTTATCCAATGCTCACTAGGGAATACAATGGTATGGAGCGTTTTTCAGAAGATGATTTTATACTGTTCAGTCAGGAGTATAGCCCTTATTACTACGATACTATTATGGGTATTTGTGCAGATGCAGGATTTAAGCCTAAAGTGTCTCACAAATCTGTTCATGCGCATACTATCTTTAAACTAGTTGAGAATAAATTGGGTATTGCTATTGTGCCTACAGCATTGCAATCTGGTTTTCAAATGCGAGTAAAGTTTATAGAGTTGAAAAACCTGAAGCAACGAGCCAAGCTCTCTGTCATATGGAAGAAAGAAAACGCTAATCCTGTGTTAAAAAATTGCATGGATTTACTTTTAGCAAGACCTTCATTTTAAATAAGCTATTCATTATGATTTTTGATTTAATACAACGCAGACGTTCTATTTTCCCTGCACAATACATAGATAAGCCAATTGCCAAAGCTGATCTTGAAAAGATATTAGCAGCTGCTAATTGGGCTCCTAATCATAGAAAAACAGAGCCATGGCGTTTTAAAGTAATACAAGGAGAAAAACGTGCAGAGTTGGGACAGTTTTTATCAAACACCTATATAGATGTAACTGAAAAACCCAAACAGCTTAAATCTAAAAAGTTGATTGAAAACCCACAGAAAGCTGCAGCTATTATTGCTATTTGCATGCAACGCGACCCATTAGAGACAGTTCCTGAGTGGGAAGAAATTGCAGCAACCGCAATGGCTGTTCAGAATATGTGGCTTTGTTGTACCGAGATGGAAATAGGTTGTTATTGGAGTTCACCAAGTCTTATTTCATATATGGATGAGTTTCT
>CALHVP010000055.1 GCA_938038975.1 uncultured Maribacter sp.
AAAGGAAACGGTATTGCTTGGGGCGCATTATACTGGCAATACTTTGAGGATTTAGATAAAATCACCTCAGCAGAAACTCCGTTACAGCTAAAAAAGAAATTATTCCTTAAAAAGAATACAGACACTGGAGAAGAAATTTCAGAAATCACGGATAAAACTGATGTACAGGTTGGCGATTTGGTAAAAGTTCGTATTGAGTTACAAGCAGACCGCCCTATGGAATTTGTTCATATGAAAGATATGAGAGCTGCAGGTTTTGAACCTGTAAATATTATCTCAAGATACAAATGGCAAGATGGTCTTGGATATTACGAAGCTACAAAGGATGCAAGTACCAATTTCTTTTTTGACTATTTACCCAAGGGCGTGTATGTATTTGAATACGATGTGCGTGTAAATAATGCAGGAGATTTTAGTAACGGAATCACTACAATTCAAAGCATGTATGCGCCGGAATTTAGTAGTCATTCTGAGGGGGTTCGGGTAGAAGTGAAATCCCCCTAGCCCCAAGAGGGGAAACGCTGTTCGTTAGTTGAAAAAACGTCTTTGCGACGCCCTTTTTCGGCCGAAGCAATCTGTTACAAACAAGTCGATTAATCTAATACAATTACTGCTGACGTTCAATAGATCACTTCGTCGTGCCTCCTCTTGAAAACAGCCACTTTGTTTATGTTTTCAAAAGTTGGTAGCGGGTAGTTTTAGAGGTTAATAAGAGAATGCCAACGGCCAAAAGCGTAAAGCCTCTTTTGTATTTGTTTTTATTTGACACTTGGGACTGAACTTTCCACCACTTTCCCTAACCCAAACCCTTACATGACTCATTCGTGGTTTCACACGGTTCTTTTCTAACCTAGATTAGACCTATAATCTTAAAACCATTGTAATATGAAAAATGCATTTCAACTTTCAATTAAGGAACCTTGCACTCAAAAATTTGACTCATTTACTAAAACTACTTTCGGAGGCTTTTGTGAATACTGTTCTAAAGAAGTTATTGATTTTACGGGTATGTCCCAGAAAGAAATAATTTCTTATTTTAGTACAGCTAATACAAATACTTGCGGGCGTTTAAACAAGGTGCAACTCAGCGTTAATGAACCAAAAGCAATCAACAACATGAACACCAATTTTGTATCAAAAGGTATAGCAATTTTTGGATTTTCACTACTAGCGCTTTGTGCGATACCAGAGCTGAATGCTCAAACTTCTACTGAAACAAATTCAATTCTAAAACCCACAACACCTATGGTTGTCGGCAGAATAGCTGTCGCTAGCCAAAACCAAGAATCGTATACCGTAAAAGGTAAAGTGCTTGACGAAGAAAAGCTACCGCTGGCAGGTGTGAACGTTGTATTAAAAGGAAGTACTGTGGGAGTACAAACAGATTTTGATGGTAAATTTGAATTCCCAAGAAGTCTAAACACAGATGATGTTTTAGTTTTTAGTTACATAGGCTATGAGACCAAAGAGCATGTAATTAAAGCAGGTGAATCAAGTACTATTGATTTAACCATCACTTTTGATTCATCGGATATATTTTTGATGGGCGAAGTAGTGGTCGACGGAGTTTATGAATCCAAACCAAACATTTTTCAAAAATTTATTTCCATATTCAAATAATGAAGTGGATAACCCTATTCTTACTTCTTATAAGTTTCTATTCATTTGGTCAGCGTTCAGATTTTAAAAACATCAACTTTAAAAAAGCAGATAGTTTAGCATATGTTTACCAAGACGAAAATCTAAGTAATTTACCTATACTGACCCATAATTTAACGGCTCACTTGACTACAGATGTAGAAAAATTTAGAGCTATTTACACATGGGTTAGTATAAGTATTGAAAACGATTATAGTTCCTATCTAACAACAAAGAAAAAGCGAAAAAAACTATCAGGAAATCAAGAAGCTCTTATAGATTGGAATGCTAATTATACCCCTAAAGTATTTGATAATCTTCTCAAACATAAGAAGACCGCTTGTACCGGTTATGCTTACCTCATTCGTGAACTAGCAGCATTGGCAGGCATTAACTCCAAAATAGTAGATGGTTACGGAAGAACGGCTACGCTTACTCTAAATACCAAAAGTATCCCAAATCATTCTTGGAATGCCGTTGAATTAAACGGTAAATGGTACTTGTGTGATGCAACTTGGTCTGCAGGTAAAATTGTTATGGATGACCTTGGAACAAGATTTGAGCAGCATTATTTTGAAGGTTACTTTCTTGCAGAACCGGAACTCTTTATCAGAAACCACTACCCTTTAGATATTAGTATGTCTTTGGTGCCTGAACCATTAAGTTTTGAAGAATTTATAGAAGGACCAGTAATTTATAAAGAGGCTTTTTCCTATGCTACAATACCCGAGTTTCCAAAAAAGATGAACCTAAGTATAGTTAAAAATGATGGTATATCTTTCGTAATTAGTTCACCGTATGTATTAGAGACGAAGAGCCTTTTACTGTTACTTAGGAAAAACGGTATTCAAAATAATGTTCAACCCAAAATTACGAGACGGGACAGCGAATATGTAATTCACTACATTTTTAATACCCAAGGAAGTTATGATGTGCATTTGAGTATTGAAAATGTTATAATAGCAACATACGTTGTAGATGTAAGCAGAAAATAACTACAAACTCATTCTATCTTTAAATAAGTACGATTGTCTCCTTGATACCTCAACCTCTTCACCATTCTGCATGGTTAACTTTAACTTCCCATTGAACCAAGGCACTAGATCAGCAATAAAATTAGTATTGATGATTTGTTGTCTATTTGCCCTAAAAAAATGTTGTTCTGGCAGTTTTTCTTCTACTTGATTTAAAGATTTATAAAGCATTGGTTTTTCTTCCTTAAAGAATACCCGAGTATAATTACCAACGATATCAAAATGAGATATATCGCCTATTTTCACTAACCAGCATTTATCACCATCCTTTATAAAAATCTGACTAGCCGCCGTTAATTTTTCTGTGGTTACAGAAACCTCTTGGGCAGTCTCTTCCAACTTTAATTTTACTTTATCTATGGCTTGAGCAAAACGTTTCTCATTAATTGGTTTTAATAAATAATCCAAAGCATTGTACTCAAAAGACTTAATAGCATACTCGTCATAAGCAGTAGTAAAGACCGTTATGGGGACTTCATCTAAAGATTCTAACAACACAAAACCATCTTTTTCTGGCATATTTATGTCTAAAAAAAGCAAATCTGGTTGCAGCTTTTTTATAAGCTCAATACCTTCATCTACATTTTCTGCCTCTCCAACTAAATCAATGTCATTGAATTCTTTAAGTAACTCCTTGAGCTCGTTACGTGCTAATCGTGAATCCTCTACAATTACTGCTTTTATACTGCTCATGATTGTATAATTTTAATTTGAGCTACCACTTCTCCATCTAACTCCTTTAAAGAAAAACTAGCTTTTTTACCATACATTAAACGAAGGCGTTGTTTGATATTCTTAAGACCTAATTGGGTAGAATCTTTTGATATTTGCAACTTCCCTGTGTTAGAAACCGTTATCAATAATTCTTTATTAACCGTTTGTGTGGTTAAACGTATAGTCCCTCCATCCTTGAGATTTGCAATACCGTGCTTAGCAGAGTTCTCCACTAATAGCTGAATAATCATGGGAGGAATCTGAACATTTAAAGTTTCTGGGGCTATATCCATTTTAAAGGAAAGTCTATCCTCCATTTGTATTTTAGACAAGGCTATATAATTTTCAACCATTTCCAACTCCTTAGTCAAAGTAATAGCATCTACTGTATTGTTAGACAGGGCAAATTGTAACATTTCAGATAGTTTATCTATCATCTCTCTAGATTTGTCCACATCCTCTAACATTAATCCTCTAATATTATTAAGGCTATTAAACATAAAATGTGGATTTACCTGCCCTTTTAAAGTATTCAATTGAGCTTCTTTCAACGTAGTTCTCAGTTCAAATTGCTCTGCCTTGTACTGGTGACGTTGCATGTATATTTTAACGCTGTAGTATATTAAAGTCCAACCAACGATATAAATAGCAGTACTGAACAGAGTGAAGCCTATACCTGTAAATTGTTTTAGGTATTCTATTTCTTTTGCAGTGCGTTCCCAAAATAGTTCATAGACATATTCTATTAGATAGAACAAACCAAAAAACATCATTACACAAACACAGATTGCCAGAAGTAGATGAAGAACATCACTTTCACCGTACCAATCAACAGCAACGTATCTTTTAAGGTACCATCTAAAAGCACCAGTAAATAAAATACCAACAATACTACTAACAATATATGAGTACCATAAGTACTCATTACTTAGCACACCACTGTTTAAAAAAATACTAGCGTCTAAGGCGAACCAACCTGTTATCTGAACGATCCAAAACAAATACTTTGGTTGCTTCATGATATTGTTGTTGTAGTTAGATCATTTGTATCTGTACCCTGAGGTATCATTACTTCTATCATAGTTCTATTTAGTTCATGATATATTTCATAAACTGCATCTTGTTTAAACAAGAGCTTAAGACGTTGAATTATGGCCTTTTCTAAGAATTCCGTTTCCGAAGTTCTTGTTATTTTTGAATTTAGACTTATACTAAATTTAAGACTGTTCTCTACTAAAGAAGATGAAATTAGCACATCTCCTTCCTCCTTTTGCTTATAAATTCCATGCTTAGTAGCCATCTCAATAAGACTTGTTAGAAGCATAGGAGGCATACCAAACTTTAAGGTCTCTGGAGCTAAATCGAACTTTATGAAATGTTTTTTCATAGAACCAGTATCTAGTAAAGCAACATAATTCTTAGCTGTTTCAAACTCCTCCTCTACAAGAACTGTGTTAATGTTGTTTTTAGTAAGGGAATACCTTAGTATTTCTGAAAGCATTGTTAATTTTTTCCTTGCAGTAGATACATCATCTAACATTAACTCTTTTATATTAGATAAGGAGTTAACCATAAATTGAGGATTAATATGACCTTTTAAAGTGTTCAACTGTGCTTGTTTTATTTTGTGTTTTAAATCTAATCTAGATAACCGATCAGCATATTGTTTTCTAAACTGTTTAATTAAAAAGTAAAGCATTGTCCAAGCGGTAATAATAATCGACAAGCCTATGTACTTACCTGGCCCATTAGGTTTTGGAGATTTAAAATCTGTTTCGAGTTTTCCATAAGCCCCTAAATGTTCGGCAACCCATCCCAAAACATAACCCAAGTAGTATGGCAACTTATCCATTAACAGGACAATGAGCGCAATACATACAATAATCTTTAATACATCTACTATTCCAAAAGGATTCATTTTCACAAATGCCTTATAAAGAAATCTAAGTATGGTGGTAGGAATAAAAAAATTGAGAAACATTCCAATTCCAAAAATTACTTGGGTATACATGTCGCCACGCATACCAATTATCAAATAAATGGATATGGTAAATACAAAACAGCCTATAATCTGTAAAATCCAGAAAGCATGTTTGGATAAGAAATTTTTCATGTAAGCTTAGGAGTAGATATCAAATATAAAGCAATTCTTCAAGGTTAGTTTTTAGCTAATTAACAAAACTATATCTAATACTAATGCGATTACTATTTTTACAAGTGTGATCATACTATTTTATTTAAAAGATTAATTTTGTAATGGAATAACCAACTGCGAAACCAATAGCTAAACTAGATAGTAAAAAAGCTAAGGCTAACCATCTATTATTTTTTACAGTGCTTTTGGTAACATTATATGGCAATCCGTTTTTATGTAATTTAAAACCAACACACCATGCTGAAGAAAAGTCAAAATTAGGTCGTATACTGTAATTATCTTCCCCAATCGTAAAATAGTGCTCCGTACCAAAAAAAGACCTTTTCTCTGAAATTTTCTTTCCATTCAAAACCACTGACTCTTTTCCTAGAATGGTATTATAAAATTCTAAAGTTTGATTTTCAATAGTGTATGTTATGTATTTCATAATAGAATAGTTTTGTTATTAGTTCAAAGATAAAGGTGTACTTAATGTATTTTAATTGATTTATGGCGAGTGGTAAAAAA
>CALHVP010000056.1 GCA_938038975.1 uncultured Maribacter sp.
CGGAAGCGCAAAACATATCGGTTGTGTTTAGCTTACTACTATCTGAGAGTGATATTGATAATCAAATAACAATATCTCCAAACCCCGTGAAAACAGTATTGACTATAACCAATACTAGCGATTTAGAAATTATAGGCAGTACGATTTACAATACGGACGGTAGACAAATGTTGCAGAGTTTAACGAATGAGCTAAATGTAACTACTTACCCTTCTGGTATTTACCTATTAAAAATAGATGTTAAAAACCAAAAACCTGTTTATAAAAAGATTATTAAGCAATAAACTAGGCTAACGTCTCCCTACTATTAATAGTACTTATAGCTAATATAGTTTCATTAGCGATTCTATACTGTCGTTTCATACAACTACGTCATTAATTTACTATCTTAATCCAGATAAACGTAACCTGTTTTAAAAGATAAATAGTAATAAACTTAGTTTCTGTATCTAAACAGGTAAGCATTTTTATTCTCACAAATAAACCGTTTTCTAATGAAAAAATACCCAAGTATATTCAATGATGTAATAGGACCGGTAATGCGTGGACCGTCTAGCTCTCATTGCGCCGCTTCTTTACGAATGGGACGTATGTGTTTAGATTTAATGGATGGCGTCATAAAAGAGGTGTATGTGGAGTTTGATCCTAATGGTTCTTTAGCAACCACTCATAAGGGACAAGGCTCAGATATGGGATTATTTAGCGGCTTTTTGGGATGGGATGCTGATGAAGAAAGGCTACCAGATTATTTACAAGCAATAGAAGAAGCAGGTATCAAAATTAAAATTGATATTCACCCAATTGGTGCTACACACCCTAATACGTATAAGCTCACCTTAAAAAATGATAAAGAGACCAGAAATGTCACTGGTATTTCTACCGGTGGAGGGATGTTCGAAATTATAGAAATCGATGGTGCGGTAGTCTCTATGGCGGGCGATTTTTATCAGACCTTGATATATGTATCATCACCTAACAAGGTTGTTCAGGAGATTGAAAACGCAATGGACTGTGATGAACTTACTTTACGTAAAGGTGAAAAAACGTTCATAGAAATAAAATCTAGTAAACCATTATCTAAAACGTTAGAGAAATCACTTTTAAAACTAGAAGACGTTCAAGTCATAAAAAAGATGAACCCAGTTCTACCAGTATTAGCTAGAAAGAATCTTCAAGTTCCTTTTATTACGTGCAATGAAATGCTAGCGTATAATGCTGATAAGAATCTTGAGTTGTGGGAATTGGCAGTAGCGTATGAAAGTATGCGTGGTAATATATCCAAAGATGCTGTTTTTGATAAAATGCGGAACATTTTAAAAATCATGCAGAATGCTATAGACCTTGGTCTAAAAGGAACTAAGTATGCTGATCGTATTTTGGGACCACAATCCTTAACCTTCCAAGAACGAATGGATGGTAAAAAGCTGGTAGAGGGCGATGTGCTGAACCAAGTCATTCTTTATACCTCTGCAATGATGGAAGTAAAAAGTTCCATGGGAGTTATAGTTGCCGCACCGACTGCAGGTTCTTGTGGCGCTTTACCTGGCGCCATAATCGGTATTGGTAGAACTCTAGATTTATCTGATGATGAAATGGTGAAAGCACTTTTAGCTGCGGGTATGATAGGCGTATTTATAGCAGCTCACGCTACCTTTGCAGCGGAAGTTGGCGGTTGTATGGCAGAATGTGGTTCAGGGTCAGGAATGGCTGCTGCTGGTATTGTAGGGCTAAAGAAGGGTTCCTTAAATCAAGCACTTTCTGCTTCATCTATGGCATTACAATCAAGTCTAGGTATGATTTGCGATATGATTGCTGATAGGGTAGAGGCTCCCTGCCTAAATAGAAATGTAATGGCGGCTACAAATGCTATTTCCTGTGCAAATATGGCTTTGTCTGACTATGACCATTTAATACCGCTAGATGAAGTGGTAGAAACTATGAAACGTGTGGGTGATGCACTCCCAAATACCTTATGTTGTACAGGGCTTGGCGGACTTGCAATTACTAAAACAGCAAAAGAAATAGAGGCAAAATTAGCTAATGGGGAACTAAATACAAACAAGACTTTTTTTAAGGTTTGTTAGCTTAAAGATTATTTTTAAGAATCTACATGAATAGCCCTAGTTACTTGCAGTTTCAACGATACACTTATAACGATTATGATAACAGTAATTTGGGTTGCATTAGCGGGATTGGCACTTTGGTTTTCTATTGTTTTGACGAGGGATTTTTTAGCGCATAAAGATACACTTGAAGATAGCAGTTGGTTAAAAACCTCTGTAATTGGTTTCGTTGTTAATTTTTTTGATGTTTTAGGCATAGGAGCTTTCGCGCCACAAACTGCACTTTTAAAATTCACCAAACAAACGATAGACAAGCATATTCCTGGCACCATGAATGTAGCCAATACGCTTCCAGTACTACTACAGGCCATAATTTTTATTACCATTATAGAGGTAGAGCCAATTACGTTGGTTGCTATGTTTTTGTCTGCTGCGCTTGGTGCTGTTTTGGGTGCGGGTGTCGTAGCTAAGATGTCTGAAAATAAAATTCGTTTGGTAATGGGTTTTGCGCTTTTGGTTACCGCTTTTTTTATGCTAGCTACCAGTATGGATTGGATACAGGGCGGGGGAGACGCTATTGGATTGAGTAATGGAAAACTAGCCATTGCAGTTGTCGCTAACTTTGGCTTAGGTGCTTTAATGACCGCTGGTATCGGCTTATATGCGCCTTGTATGGCATTGGTGTTTGCACTGGGAATGTCTCCTCAGGTAGCTTTTCCTATTATGATGGGGTCCTGTGCTTTTTTAATGCCTCCAGCATCTGTGCGTTTCATTCGGGAAAAAGCCTATAATCGTAAAGCAGCTGTAGCCATGGCAATACCTGGTATTTTAGCGGTATGTATTGCAGCATTTATAGTAAAATCCTTACCAATGGATACCCTACGTTGGGTCGTAATTGTAGTGATACTTTACACATCTGGTGTCATGCTTCATGCAGGTTTTACTAAAAAACCATAACACGCTTAATCCGAGTAGTTATTTTCTTTTAAAGTCCGCATCCATTAAAACCTTAAAATCAGGATCTAACTTTAGGAATTTTGGTTCAAAACTCACTTTAAACTTAAAGCTATTTGATACTGCATCTACTTGAACAGTTTTGATGAGTTGTTGCTTGTTTTCAGCATCATAAAATACAATTTCAATGGGCATTTTGTAGAAACTTCCATCTGTTTGTGCTTGATTTAGTTGAATGCTAACTTCTTTCTTCATTTTATCAAACTGCCAAGAACCTTTATATTTAAGTGTCCCGGGTTGATTTAACCATTGATTAAAAAATGATTTAAGATCCGTACCAGACGCCGCTTCCATTTCTACCCTAAAATCATCAGTACTAGCATTCAAGTCTTTATATTTTTTGTAGTAGGACTGAATGCCTTTCCAGAAAACATCGGTACCCACAACACCTCTTAACATATGAAGTATCCAACTCCCTTTTTGATAGGTTTGTATAGTAACCACATCTTCCATGTTTGCTAGATTATCATGTACAATGGTATAGTCTGGGTTTTTGGAGTAAAAGGTATCTACTGTTTTTTTACTGCTTGTAAGGCCTTTTATAAATGCATCTCTGCCATATTGGTGTTCTATAAAAAGCAAGGTAAAATAGGTAGCAAATCCTTCACTGAGCCAAACATCATCCCAATCATATTCGGTAACTGCATTTCCAAACCATTGGTGCGCAATTTCATGGATGACGACATTACGCCAACGGTCATTTCTATCCCCAACCACGGAGCTTTCGCTATATAGAATGGCAGAAGCCGCTTCCATACCACCACTGACACTGTTGGATTGGATGTTGGCTAATTTCTCATATGAAAAAGGTCCAATTTTATCGCTGTAAAATGCTAAGGCACTTTTTGTTGGAATAGCAAAATCGTAAAATCCCGCGTCTCTATCTTGCGGGTATACCCAAGTTTCTATCGATTTTCCTTTAAATTGATCTACGTATTGAACGGCGAATTCGGCAACTCCCATTACATATAACCAAGTAGCAATTGGTACAGATTGTTTCCAATGTGTGAGCCGTTCTCCATTTCCTAAATTACTTTCTTCAACCTTTAAGCCATTAGATACCACCTGATAATGATCTGGCGCAGTGACTATAAATTCACACATTGCCTTATCATAAGGGTGATCAATGGTAGCAAGCCAATTCCTGCCTTTGTTGGGCCAATTATCGCTAAAGAAAGTTCTATCGCCGTATTTATTATTTGCAATCTTGAGACCACTCGCTGGAATGCCACTATACGATACAGTGTAGCTAGTCCTCTGGTTTACGGTAGAACCGGTAGGAAGGTTAATAGTTAATACATCATCTTCATGTGTATAACTTAATTCTTTACCATCTGAAACTACTGTATTTACCTGCATTCCCTTGCCTTCCAATTTTTCAGAAGCTTTCACCAAATCTAGTCGTAAAGAGCTAATGCCTTCAGCCAAAAATTGTATATCTATCGTTTCCACACAACGTATCTCATCAGATGTATCAGATACATGGATTTTGAATCGATAGTTTAATGCATCAATATTTGGGTTTTTTGGATAGGGGTCCGATGTTGGTACTGCAAAACCAACATAATATGATACAGTCAAAATAAAAAGTAACATCCGATTTTTCATACGACTTATTAGTAGTGAGTAGTTCTTAGAATGATGACTATTCGTTTTTAAAAGGAAGCTTTGTAGCAGGTCTAAACTCTGTAAGTCCTTTTTCTTTAATTGTTTTTTCTATAGCTTCAATGGAAGAAGGCACGAAACCACTTAGGTTTTCTACTCCTGTTTCTGTAACAAGGGCCATATCTTCAATTCTAATATACAAGCGTTCTTCTGGAATCCAAATCATTGGGTCAATTGTAAAAACCATCCCTGCTTTCAAGGGAGTACGGTGAACAATGCCTACATCATGAACAGCCATTCCAACTGGGTGTTGAAAATGTCCTCTAAATTTAATTCCTTCTTGTACTGCCTTTAAATAATGTGGTTTTTCAAAGGTTTTTCCTTTTAAGTATTCTTTCATGTCTTTAGCCGCCATGTCCAGCACTTCCTCTGATGTGACACCGGGCTTTACATAATTGAACAAGGCATCTCGGTAAGCTACTATATAATTGTATAGGGCTTTTTGCGAGGAATCAAATTTCCCATTTACAGGCCAAATTCTAGTTACATCACTGGTATAATACCGATAATCAGGGGCATAGTCCATAAGTACCAAATCACCATCATTAAGTATATCTGTTTTATGAAAATAATGACCCATGTATGCATTAGTACCTCCACCAATAATGGAAGCATAGCCATCTCCGCGAGCGCCATTTAAATAGAAAATATATTTGGCGGCAGCATCTAATTGATATTCGTAAATACCCGGTTTTGTAGATCGCATGGATTCCATAATTCCCAATCCTGCAATCTGTGTGGCTTTCCTGATAAGTAAGATTTCTTCCTTACTTTTTATAAGTCGCATTTCATCTAAAATAGGAGAGAGGTCACTTATTTGGAATTGTGGGTATTGAGAAGTTAACTTATCAATAAATAAGGATTCCTTGGATGCGCGACCGTCCCAAGGGTCTGCAGCTGTGCGTGCTTGACCGTATAATAGCTCATCTCTGCTGTCATTGCCAGTTTCAGCTGGGCTCAATGGCGTGTATAAGGTTGGAGCATCTGCTTTTATGAGTCCGGTCCTCAGTAAATCGGAGGCTAAAAACTCATAGCCTTTAACATGGTTTACCCCTGTAAGCTGCTTTACTAATTCTTCATCTTCTGCAGATAGAATTTTTCCTTGTCCTTGCTCTCTACCTTTGTCTCTGTGAGGTAGATATAGGGTTGCTTGTTTGTTTTTGCCATTA
This sequence comes from uncultured Maribacter sp., assembly GCA_938038975.1. Taxonomy (GTDB): domain Bacteria; phylum Bacteroidota; class Bacteroidia; order Flavobacteriales; family Flavobacteriaceae; genus Maribacter. The sequence continues at coordinate 5,912 of CALHVP010000056.1, forward strand.
AGTAATAGGTATGCGTGATCTGATTCTAAACCAGTTAAATAATAGAAGGTGTTAGATTGTCTAAAAACACTAAACCCTGCATGCCCCGCGGTACCTTGAACTAGAGCAATTGAATTAATTCCAATTGCATCTAAAATTTTTAATCTACGTTCCTTGAAATTTTCAATGGAGAAATCGGTTTGGTAGTGGTGATTGTCCTGTGCCCGCAGGGGAGACGTTACACAAAGTAGCAAGACAATCATAGAAATTTTTAAAGTGGCTTTCATGTATTTCAAGGTGTAAGAGGCAGTTATCTAGTTACATATCAATTGCTAACGAATATAGGAATAAATGCTGTTTACAACTCTTATAAATGGTTAACTCAGTATAATAGTTGTATCACTCAGAATTCATTGTATGTATTAGAAAGTATATATTTTAAAAAAGGATGTTATTGGTATGACTGATTATCCATAAATTTATTTTGACTACTAATTAAAAGAAAGTAGTAAACAATTTAGTTTTTATACCTTTAGCTTTTATCTAATGGCAGTTGTGGATAACTGTATTCTAGTACTAGCAACTATTTTAATAGAAGGATAAAAATTGATTAATTTTTAAATTGATAAAATGGAATATTTAAGAGTTGTTTTACAGGTGATAGTTGGTCTAAGTATTCTTAATGTTTGGCTTCTGCAGTACAAAAAGCAAACACAGTGGCGCGGAGGAGATGCTAAAACAATCAAAGAGGAGTTCTCCGTCTATGGCCTTCCAGAATGGATGTGTTACGTAGTGGGTGCCTTGAAAATAGTATTAGCCGTGGGCTTATTAGTTGGTATTTGGTTTCCCGAGTTGGTTAAACCCGCCTCACTAGGTCTTGCCGCATTGTTACTAGGATCCATTGCCATGCATTTAAAAATAAATGATCCGCTTAAAAAATCTTTTCCAGCATTTTTATTTTTATTAATGTGTTTGTATATAGCTTTCCCTATTTTTAGTTAGTCACTAAGCTAGGGCAGTTATGTAAACAATATATCCATTGATAAAAGCGTAAATCAATGATGGAGCGCTCTGCAGTATAGAATCTTTAATTCTTAGGCGTACACTAAATCCTAATAGCATTAAAATACACAATCCGGCCGCCGCAAACGATACTAATACTGGGCTATAAAAAACTCCAATTACCAGCCCCAAAGACCCTAATATTTGTAGAAAACCCACCAGATTTCGGTAAGAGGCTAACTTATATCTTTTAAATTCTGTTTTCATTTTTGGGTTTACAAAGCAAGCAAGCCCAAAAAATAAAAAGGATAAGGCAGAAAACAAGGATAAATATGCTGTAAAATTCATTAAAATAACTAGAGTTACTATTACATTCAGTTTGGTATTCTATGAAGATACTAACCACTCATAGTATGCAAGGTATAGAATTTATGACAGCTTGTTGATTTCTATTTTGTTTAATATTATGTTAAAAACTTTAAACAAAAATAAATTACAAGTATCTTTAAAAAAATTAAATCCTAAAAATTGTTATGAAAAATTTAAAAACATTTACTTTTTTAGCCTTAACAGGATTACTATTAGCCTCTTGTGGCGAAAAGAAAAAAGAAGTTAAAGAAGAAGTAATGGAGGAGGCGGCTCAAATAGAGGAAGCTGTAATGGAAGAAGTTACACCTAACATCGTTGGTGTTGCTGCAGGAAATGATAATTTTTCTACGCTAGTAGCGGCGGTAACCGCAGCTGGATTGGTAGAAACTTTAAGTAGTGAAGGACCATTCACAGTATTTGCACCTACCAACGACGCTTTTGTAAAATTACCTGCTGGCACTGTAGAAAGCTTACTACTACCAGAAAATAAAGACGCTTTGACAGGAATTTTAACCTACCATGTGGTTGCTGGAAAATTTGAAGCAGCAGCGGTAATCGAGGCAATTAACGCAAATAATGGAAAATATACAGTCACTACAGTTCAAGGTGGTACGATTGATTTAAGTTTAATGGATGGTAACGTGGTGTTAACAGATTCTAAAGGTGGCACAGCTACAGTAGTCATTGCAGATGTTGCAGCTTCCAATGGTGTAATACATGCGTTGGATACAGTGGTTATGCCTTAATCAATAGCATATAATTTAACTAAGAGCCATTACATCGTTGTAATGGCTTTTTTTTTAGTGTTAATTCTCCAGTGATGGTACTACTGATTTAAAAGCTTACTATGTCAGAAATTTTCAGCAGCTGTTATTCAACTAAATTGTAATTTCTTTGATCTAAGAAGCGCTATCTTTATAAAAATACCAATCACTATTGAAGTCCCCCATTCTTCTATTATTTTATTTTTTCAACCTCTGTATGGTAGCTACGGTTGATGCTAGTATGTCGAGTTTTGACTTAATTGTTCAAAAACACATATCTCAAGATACGGTAAGCGTAACAACTTATTATGCCTTAGGTGCAAATTTTTTAGCAAATAAAGAATATGAAAAGGCATCCAAAAACTTCAATACTGGTTTACAAAATGCGACGACAGTAAATAATGCTTATTTAATTGCTTTAGGAACCTATCATTTAGGTAAATATCACTATGCTAAAAAAGACATTCCTAAGGCTATAGTAGCTTTAAACAGTGCTTTAGATGGTTTTGACAAGCAAGTGCAAAAAGAAGACATAGCCAAGTCTTATTACACTTTAGGGTCTATTTATAAAAGTATTTCAGATTTTGAAAAGGCCTTGTCCTACACTTTTAAGTCATTGCGAATTAGTGAAGAAATATTAAATGACGTACACGTTGGCAAAAGTTCTACTCAAATAGGATCCATTTATTTAATTACTGGAGATTATAAGGCAGCTGACCTTAATTTTCAGAGAGTACTTCAATTACAAGAAAAGTTACATGATGATACAGGTTTAGTGCTAACTTACTTAAATTTAGGGGCTTTAAGTCAAAAGCAAAAACTATTTGAGGAGGCGCTTTCCTATTTCTATGCAGGTTTGAGAAAGGTGAATAACCTTTCTGAAAATGGTGAAATATGGCAAGGTTTAAAAGATGATCAAGCTATTTTACTAGGTAATATTGGTTCTACTCTAAGGGCAAAAGATGATTATAAGGGGTCTTTAGAATATCTTTTTAAAGCCTTAAAAATAAAAGAGGAACTCAAAAGAAATGTAAGTACGGCACATACCTATAATGATATCGCAGAGACGTATATAAAAATGCAGGACTATGGCAAGGCAAAACAGTTTGCATTAGAAGGCGCCCGTTTGGCAAAAAATGAGAGTGTTAGTAAAGAACGATGGGCCTATTTTTTAATTTCTAAATGTGAATATGCGCTAGAAAACTACAAGAGCTCTTACGATAACTTTCAAACGTATAATATTTTAAAGGATAGTATTTTTACTGCAGAAAAGGCCTCACGGTTTAATGAAATGCAAATACAATACGATACTGAAAAACGAGACTACCAAATAAAGGCACAAGAAAAGGATATTGTTTTGTTAGCTACGAAAAATCGATTAAAATCCCAGTTATTATGGTTTGGAGGATTTGGTCTATTGGCCTTATTTGGACTGATTTTAGCACTTAAATCTCGAGCAAAAATAAGAGAAAATGTGAAGCAAAAAGAGCAGTTTACCCAAGGCTTAATTGAGGCACAAGAAAATGAACGTACCAGAGTTTCCAAAGATTTACATGACAGTGTAGGGCAGCAACTTACCTTCTTAAAAAAGAAGGCTCAAAATTTAGAGCAGCAAGAATTATCCGATTTGGCACATGTTGCATTGGAAGAGGTGCGAAGTATCTCTAGAGATTTATACCCAGCCACATTAAAACAAATTGGTTTAACGGCAAGTATAGAGCAACTTTTGTTTGATTTGGATGGGGAGACCGATATGTTTTTTTCTGTAGAATTAGAAGACATTAATACAAGTTTTGATGAAAAGGAAACCCTTAATTTTTATAGGTTCATTCAAGAATCGGTCAATAACGTTTTAAAGCATTCTTATGCTAAAACTCTAATTGTTAATATTTTAAAACGAGATAATAGCATTGAGGTGCTTATCAAGGATAATGGTAAAGGCTTTCAAATGAACAAAGGAATTATACAACAAAGTCTAGGGCTAAAAACCATGGCTGAACGTATACGCATTCTTAAAGGCAGTTTATCTATTAAGAGTAAAGAACAATTAGGAACTACCATATTCGTAAACATCCCCGTATAAATGACGAATGAGATAACTCTTTTTGTTGCTGATGATCATCCCATGCTGTTAAAGGGCTTGGTAGAGGAACTTAAAGCATACAACTACACTATTATAGGTACTGCAACAAATGGGGCTAGCGCTTTAGAAAACATTGTAGCCTTACAACCTACAATTGCCATTTTGGATGTAGAAATGCCTATGCTTACTGGCTTTGATGTGATTCAAAAATGTGCAGAACAACAGCTAGATACCAAATTTATAATACTTACTTCTCATAAAGAAAGAGGCTTTATTCATAAAGCAAAAGTGTTACATATTATGGGATATATCATAAAGGACGAACCTTTTAGTGAGATACACAAGTGTATACAAAGTGTAAGTAGGGGTGTGCCTTTTTTTAGCGGGGTGTTTAATACGGTATTAGAAAATGAAATTACACCCCAGTTGCAAAAGATAAAATTACTTTCCCCTTCAGAACGCACCATAGTACGTTTGGTAGCACAAGAAAAATCATCTAAACAAATAGGGGAGTTACTTAGTATTTCTAGCAGAACGGTTGAAAAACACAGGGCTAATATAAAAGCTAAGTTGGCGCTAGCACCCCACCCAGATGCACTTCTTATATGGGCCAAAGAGTTCAAAGATTTTCTTTCAAACCTATAATTACATATTAGTACGTAGCTCTACGTAGTATAATAACCCTTTACGTATTACATAAGGGTTCAACATTGGATAGCTTGCACTTGATACGTGGCATAGGTCATATATCAACCAAAAATTAAAAGCTATTTATGAAATCAATTACAACTACATTATCTAAAATTACCCCAAATTGGCAAGTAAAGCCAGTCTTACTCTTTATGCTCTTGTTGAGCTTACTATTTATGGCTTCGTGCGGTAAAGATGATACGGGAACGGACGAACCAACCGCAGAAGATCCTGTTAATGACGAGTTACTTGAGGAAGATGGTATTAGTTCAGATGATCTAACTACTTTTATGGGTGAAATAGGGATATACTTAGATGTACGTGCTTACGTTAAAAAAGGTTATTCAATACCTAAAGTGAGGATCACACCAACAAGCAGTGTTTTTTTGGAGCCTTTGATAATAGAGGTAGAAAAATATACCAATTATGCAGTTTTGAAACTCGCAATAGTAGATTTATCGGATGAAGCTATACAAGCGTTGGGTAATGGAATTGATATAGAAGTAGGTCTTCTTGATGAAAATGAAAATGTTCTATTTACTGAAACATTAGAAAAAGTAATATTTAATAATGCCAACACAGGTGAAGTGCTGTTTGCATTAGACGCTCCCGATTTAGACATAGAAGTTTATTTTAATCCAGAAACTCCTTACTTTTTACAATTAATAAATGAAAGTGGTTTCATAGAAACTAAAACTTTAGATAATAGCCCAAATCTTGCTTATAGGGGCACAGAAGATGTTGGAAACACATGCGCCAATAATAGTCAACAATTTGACTATGATTTACGTGCTCCAACAATAAACACAAATGCTGATTTTGCTAATACTAGTACTTCACAGCAGTTTTATTTACAAAAACTAGAAGGTGAGAATGTATTCTCTATTATATCTGCAGATACCGGTACTTATTTGGCTTCAATATTAAGTTTTAATGGAACTGATTTACAAGTTGCTACTTCACCATTTACAGAGGCAGAATATGCAAATCAGCCACTTCCGGATTTTCTTAAATTTCATATTGAAAAGAAAAATGGCACCTATCAATTATATGCTTTCGAAAGAGCTATGCCATTGAAATTTTCAACATTTGAAAGAGATTGTGAAATAGTCCAAAATGTTAAGTTAAAATATGAAGTAACGCTTTTAAGCACTTTCGGAAGTGAAAAAGGTCAAAATTTTAGAATTGTAGCTTCAAATGTCAATTATGAAGGCCAAACCATAAGTACTGAGTATATGCAGCCGATATTACCTCCCGCTGAAAACTCATTTGGTTTCAATAGCACCCTTAAAAATTGCACTTCTAATGATATCCAACAGGAAATTGGAGTTCAAATAGATGAAAGTACGACTATGTTTGTTTCTTGGGAGGATACAGTTGGATTTGCGCAAGCTAATGGCGAAAAAACAACAATATCAGTTGAGGCGGAAGCATCTGCTGAATTCTTTGGAGTTGGAGCATCTGTTTCAGGTTCCTCTACTGAAGAAATAGAGCTGACAACCTCATATACAGCTGAAGCCACTACGGCGGGTGGGCAAGAAGATATAAAGACAAAAAGTTTTAACACAAAACGTACGCTAACGGTTTCTCCAGGAAAACAAATATTAGCTTATGATGCAATTCAAACTTACCCTAATATTAAGATACCGTTTGTGCAACGTATTTCACTGAAAGGAAGAAACTCTAATGGACAACCTTTAACAGGGGTTGAATTAGCAACTCAAGCAACTTTTGGAGGCTTTACTGGGGTCATAACAGAAATTGGCGCAACCTTCATAGAAATAACAATAAGAGGTACGGCAAGATTTGATCAATCAGTAGAGATTGTGAATGAATCCTTTGAGTCTGATGCTGATTGTAATTAAAAGAATTTTAAGTTGCTTTCAATTAAGAGTCAAACATAATAATCAGAACTAGTATGTAAATTTTCGGGGGAACTATTTGCATATTATATAAAGAGCCTAAGGTGTATCCTTAAGGCTCTTTTTGATTTTATACAACTTGTCCAATATTGTTTATTTAAAAAGTGATGCTTTTCTTACTAATAAATTTTAGGCTAAAGCAATTAGCACTTACTTCCATTCTAACTTCTTTAACCTGGCTACCAAATTTGTATTGTTAGGGTTTTGTACTAGAGATTTTTTGCAATTTTCATGTGTTCGTTTTTTGATTGTTTATGTTTTAGTACATCTTACAAAAGGGTAGTATATAGATTAATTGTAAGGGGGTCTTACTTTGGACAAGCAGTATGTATTGGTACTATAGTGTTTAACTCCTCCCATATGGGATGAGTTTTTTCCTGTGATGAAATCAGAAATACTACAATAGTACTTTGGCTTGCTTTACAAAACCACTGGGTAGCATTAAAATAAGTGCTTATTGGTTTTCCAGTATGAAAGCCATCAAAAAAGTCCATGTGTCCTATGTAATGTGTTATCTCATTCTTGGTTTCCTTTAGTTGCAAGGTCACCTTAGGCTCAGCAAACTCTGTCGCCCAATGGTTGGGCTTCATTAGGCCATCAAAATAATGTGCTAGGTTAAATTGTATTTCCTCAAGTGATAGGGCATTTTGGGTGTTTACCTTCCAAGACAATACAAGGGTCCAAAATTGTGGACTCTCGGGTTCGTCCCATTTTGGAGAAAAACGTAATTCCTCAAAGCCATCCAAAGTTAAATCTGGTGCCCAATCTATTGGGAATGATATAATTTCTTTGGACCACGTACTATCTGCTTGTACTATTTCTAATTGCGGTTTGTTTTGTGCAACTAAACTATTGCAAAAAATAAGTAGGCCCAGTTTTAGAATGAGTTTATATTGTAGTTTAATCATTACTCGGTAATTAGTTTTAGGGTAAATTCTTTTACTGTATCTACATTATTAAAATAGTCATTAATATTTTGAGTAACCGTATAATCTGGCATTATTCCTCTATCGTCAGGCAAATTTGTTACGGCGACCCTGGATGCGGAATTTGCTACATAAAATAGTAGTTTGGTATTCCTTAGCCTGCAGATGGTTTGCCCTGCTGTACAAAACTGATTAGAACCTAATTCTTCTCCAATAATAGTTCCAAGCTTTAGGTTTTTAACTATGGACATGAAATGTCCGGTTGTAGATTCTCCCTTACCGTCAATCATAAAGAAGAGTTTTCCCCTAAATCCTTTTTCAAAAGGAATTTGCCCCACGGTGGCCTCAGTATTTGTAAAATAGGTAAACGGTTTATCTACTAAGTGTTTTAGTAAATAGATGCTAGATTCAGAAGATCCTCCACCGTTAAAACGAAGGTCTATCACCAAATTTTCAACTCCTTTCTCTCTAATTTCATTAAAACTTACATCAATAAAATCTTTAAAAACAGTAAAGTTATTCCAAGGGTAATAGTTAAAACTTGCTATGGTCATCAGTGCTGTTTTATCATCGTTTATTAGTTCTAAAGTTAAATCTGTATCACCTCTTTCTAAGGATTTGTCAGGATATGGGGCTTTAAAACTATCCGCCTTATCCAAATCAATCACCTTTGTTATTCCTTCGATTTTTACACTAAATTTATTTGGTAAGCCAAGGGCATACGGAATCATTTCAGTAGACCAACTATTAAAAAAATGGTTTTTGGTAGTTTCTATATGACCTTGTGATACAATGTGTTTATAGATATCAGGAACTAGTTCGGCGACAGGCTTTCCGTTAATGCTCGTTATTTCATCTTTTACATTTACTTGCTTACCATTGTTAAGTGCATCAACAACAAAAAGCTGGTTATTAACCCAGCGTGTTTGCAATGGAAAAACAAACGGTTTACTAAGCATTTCACTTTCTTGATAGAATCCATTTAGCGAAGTGTGTGAGCAATTAATACTTGCTATAATGTCACTGCAAAGCCAAATAAAATGACCATAAGTGGTATTTGGACTAATCATAGCTTTCTTCTCTTTTATATTATTCCAGAAATCTTCCTTAGAAATAAATTTAAAAACCTCAGGATGCACTGCTACTAATCTCTTTCCTAATTCCTCCAAATCTTCTTTATAGGCATCCGCCGGAAATATCTTAACAAAACGTTCAGCAGGAGTTTCTTGTTTCTTTTTTGGAAACTTAATTCGTTCGATCTGATCCTCCGCATTAAAATTATCTGGATTGAGCGCTAGTGCCTGTTCATAGTTGGCCAATGATAAAAGCGTATCACCACTTGCCAAATATCCTTCTGCTAAGCTATCATACGGATTTGCAGAATTTGGGAACTGCTCTACAATCAATTTAAATATTTCAATGGCTTTCTTCACCTCATTGTTCCATAAATACCCATAGCCGTACATGGTAAGCTCATCTTCGTTCTCAAAATTATAGGTATCAGGATTTTCCTCTTTTAGTTTACGGTAAAGCGTAATCTGTTCTTTAATAGGTAGATGACTATTTTCTCTTAGTTTCTGAGAAATAGATAGTTTTTCCTGTATTGGTGTTTGTGGGTTTGAGTGTTCCTGAGAAGATGAATT
>CALHVP010000057.1 GCA_938038975.1 uncultured Maribacter sp.
GCAGGATACTATGTCTCTTTTGCTGTTGCTGGTATTGTCATTTATAAGATGCGATTGCATGGTAAGTACACTAGTATTCATCATTTTCTTAGCTCAAAATTTGGTAAGGAAGCTGTGGCCGTTTTTTCTATTCTTATTGCCATTAGATTATTCAATGAAGTTTGGAGCAATACTATGGTGATCGGGTCCTATTTTGGAGATATGGGAACCCCTTCTTATTATTGGTCTATTTTAGTTTTTACTACCCTTACACTCGCATACGTACTTAAAGGAGGTATGAGTAGCTCTATATTTACTGATGTTTTACAAATGGGCTTATTTTCCATTTTACTACTCATCCTATTAGGTGTCATATTTGGTTCAGAAACCAGTTTTACGGTTCAAAATGCAGTTAGCTCTGGAGTATGGTCATTTGAAACAGGATTAAATTTGCTTTTTGCGGCAGTACTCCAATCCTTTAGTTATCCCTTTCACGACCCTGTATTAACAGATAGAGGATTTTTAAGCAGTCCCAAAGTGACGTTGAAAAGCTTCCTATGGGCTAGTATAATCGGTGGATTATGTATTATACTTTTCAGTATAATTGGAGTTTATGCGCAATCACAAGGAATGCAAGGCCAGGCCGCAGTTGAAGTTGGGAAAGCTTTTGGCGTGGTTATTTTGTTAGTCATAAATTTCATCATGATTACCTCCGCTGCCTCTACTTTAGATTCCACATTTTCATCCTTTTCAAAATTAGTGGCTATCGATTTAAAATTAGGAGATTCCCTTAAATTTGGGCGATGGTCTATGGTAGTTATTGCCGTTTTAGGCACCATTCCTGTCTTTTTAGATGCAGAAATACTTTCGGCTACTACCATCAGCGGAACTATGGTTATTGGACTGACTCCAGTTTTTCTATTTTGGAGAGAAACAGCCCCTAAAATCAGCTTTCATCTGAGTGTTATTTGTGGGATTTTATTCGGATTTTTACTCATTTTTGATTGGTTTCCAAACGATTTAATATTTACTGATGGTAAATATGGAGATTTACTTTGGATTAATTTCTGGGGCATTCTCAGTTGTATCATACTCTATTTTATACCCAAATGGATAAAGAGATAAAACATATAGGCACTAAAAACGGAAAGCTATTGCTCTTTGGAGGGGTATATAGTAATCTTCAGGCATTGGAAAAGTTAATTACTATTGCTAATGAAGAACATATCGCGCCCGAAAACTGTATTTGTACAGGAGATATTACTGGTTATTGCGCACAGCCCGAAGAAACGATACAATTATTTAGAGATTGGGGCGCATTGAGCATAGCCGGTAATGTAGAGTTACAACTTGCAAATGATAGTGAAGATTGCGGGTGTGATTTTAAAGCCGGAAGTCGTTGTGATAGTTTTTCAAAAACATGGTTTCCTTTTACCAAAGGCTATTTATCAAAGGAATCGTTAGAGTGGATGTCTGAAATTCCGGAGCATATTAGTTTTGACTATGGCAATAAAAAAGTTACAGTTGTGCATGGTAATTACGGAAATACCTCGGAATTTATATTCAAATCCAACGCCAACAACAGCAAAGAAAAGTGCTTTAAGGATACCGAAAGTGATGTTATTATTGCAGGGCATTGCGGACTCCCTTTTCATCAATCTATAAAAGAAAAACTTTGGCTGAACCCAGGCGTTATTGGGATGCCGGCAAATGATGGCACGACAAGAGTTTGGTATATGCTATTGGAAATTAAGAAAGGAAACGTAAATTATACTCATCGGTCTTTTGATTACGACCATAACACTGCGCAGCAGCTCATGTTCAAAAATCACTTACCTGAGGCTTATGCGGATACTTTGAGTTCCGGTATTTGGGATAATATGGAAATACTCCCTGAGTTAGAAAAAATGGGGCAAGGAATTCCAATCAATTTAGACAATTCACAAAAAGAAACTATACAACCAAAAACACAAAAAAAGATGGCAGATTCGTATTATGACCCAAAAGACCTAAGAAAATTTGGAAAGATAACCGAATGGAGTGAAGAGCTCGGAACAAAGTTTTTTGACTATTATGGTAAGGTCTTCGAAGAAGGCGCACTAACTGCACGGGAAAAGTCCTTGATTGCCCTAGCTGTTTCCCATGTTGTCAAATGTCCTTATTGCATTGATGCCTACACTAAAGACGGTTTGCAAAAAGGAATTACCAAAGAAGAGATGATGGAGGCAGTTCACGTAGGTGCAGCCATTGAAAGTGGAGCTACTTTGGTACACGGAGTACAGATGATGAATAAATATGATAAATTGAGTATGTAAAGGCCCCCTAGCCCCCAAAGGGGGAATAAACTGATACTAAGAATAAAAATAGTTGACAGTTTACAGTTGCAGTTGGTAGAAAATTTTCTTTTTCCAAGACTGCCTACTGCGACTGCCTACTGAACACTAAAAAAATGGCTACAAAATCATTAAAAGCAAAAGGAAACGAGCTTGCACAAAGTAATAAACAACTCGATATTTTAAACGGAGGTCTATTCGCGGATGGCGAACTGCCCTTTTTCAAGGATAAGATTTCTGAAATAGGACATTTTCCTTTACGTCCAAAAAAGTTGGAGATACTACAGCTTAATTTAGGCTATATGTGTAATCAAGTCTGTGAGCACTGCCACGTAGATGCAGGTCCTGACCGTAAGGAAATAATGACCCGTGAAACAATGGCTCAGTGTTTAGAGGTGATTAAAAACACGGGTGCCCATACGCTAGATTTAACCGGAGGTGCGCCAGAAATGAATCCAGATTTTGAATGGTTTGTAGAACAAGCGGCAGAAGCAGGCATTAAGGACTTTATTGTTCGTTCTAACCTTACTATTATTAGAGCAAACAAAAAATACTACCACCTACCAGATTTCTTTAAGAAGCATAATGTACATGTTATATCCTCAATGCCGCATTGGACAAGAGGTAAAACGGATAAGCAAAGAGGAGAAGGTGTTTTTGATAAATCAATTAAAGCATTACAAGAACTAAATGAAAGAGGTTATGGCATGCCTGGTAGTTCATTGCGTTTAGATTTAGTTTATAATCCTTCAGGTGCCTATTTGCCTGGTGACCAAGCTGCTATGGAAAAAGACTTTAAAAAAGCATTGAAAGAAGATTTTGATATTCAGTTCCACAACTTGTTTGCCATTACGAACTTACCAATTGCACGTTTCTTGGATTATTTAATTGCCTCAGAGAACTATGATGACTATATGTACGCATTAGTTGATGCCTATAACCCATCTGCAGTTGCCAATGTGATGTGTACCAATACTATTTCCATTAGTTGGGACGGTTGGTTATATGATTGTGATTTTAACCAAATGCTAGATTTAAAAGTGGCAAGTAAAGTTAAACACATTAAAGATTATAATGAGGATTTATTGAATGATAGGAATATTATCATTTCTCAACATTGTTATGGCTGTACTGCTGGTGCAGGAAGCAGTTGTCAAGGAACTGTTGCATAAGTGATATCAATATTTTAGAAATAAAAACAACTATAATACCTTAAAAATAGGCCTTAGTTGAAGTGATACACCTATTTACTAGTCCTTTAAACCAAAAAATAAGACACTTAAACCGACCGCTCAGTCGGTAACTATTTGAGCGGTATAGGTAGTACGTCGATAATTTGCACTTTGACCGATAATTTGCATCCATACGTCCAAATATCCTGTTCCTAAATACAATTCGAGGGTTCTTTGTATACACCAAATGGTCGGATGAACCTAAATCTTGAAATTATGGACAAATCATTAAAACGCATGGCTACCATGCAGCGTATGCAGGCTAAAGGCTTAGAGTTATTCTATTCTAAAGGATATTATAATACTAGTGTAGATGATGTCTTAAAAGAGCTCTCTATGAGTAAAGGAGCATTCTACTATCACTTTGATTCTAAAGAAGACTTCTTTATTCAAATTGTGCAAAACCTATTGGCTAGAAAAGTCTATAGTACCTTAATTGAACCTCTTGAAGGTCATGATGATCCAATCGTAAAAATTAGTCAATGTTTTGAAGATGCTCTAGAAACAGCAGTACATAATGAAATGGACTTTGGTTGTATTCTTAGTAATTTCTTATCTGAATTTAACGGAAGAAACGAAACCATAATGAAGCACTTGAACGATATTCTTTCTATTTGGGAAGTGAATCTTGTTTTTACATTACAAAAAGGAAAATTTAATGGTCACCTAGACCGTCATGTTGATTGTGAAGCGGTTGCTACTTATTTAATGAGTTCGTATTTTGGGATACGCACCCTAATGGCAGGGACTTCGCCTAGCGCAAGAAAATATCGTTTTATGGGTCAGCTTAAACAGTATTTCAAGTTAATTGAAGCTAAAAATATTACAGCTTAGATTTAGGTAA